>JACQCL010000069.1 GCA_016201645.1 Candidatus Rokuibacteriota bacterium | reverse complement strand
GGCACCCCACGGTCCGGCTGCGCCTGACCCCCCGGTCGTCCGGAGGCTGCCCAGAGTAGCATACCCCCTAGGGACGCTGGAGCCGGGCCTCGGCTCGCTGGGAGAACTGGGTCAGGGGAAAGCAGATGAGAAAGTAGATGACCGCCGTCACGAGATAGATCTCGAAGGATCGGAACGTCCGCTCGATGGTCTCCTGGGCGGCACGGGTCAGCTCGAACACCCCGATGATGGCCGCCAGCGACGTGTCCTTGATGAGAATGGTGCACACCCCCACGAAGGGCGGGAGCATTCGCCGGATGGCCTGCGGGAAGATGACATAGCGCATGGTCTGGAGCGCCGAGAGGCCGGTCGAGCTGGCCGCCTCGAACTGTCCCCGGGCGATGGACTGGATCCCGCCCCGAACGACCTCCGCCGTGTTGGCCATCATCCACAGGCTCATGGCCAGGATCGCCGCAGGGAACGAGGGGATCCTGAGACCGATGGCCGGCAGCGCGAAGAAGACGAAGAAGATCTGAAGGAGGAGCGGGACCGCCCGGACGAACTCGACCACCCCTGTCACCGCCGCCGCCAGCCAGCGCCACGCCATGAAGCGCGCGAGCCCGCAGATGACCCCGACCGCCGTGCCGAGCATGACGACTCCCAGCGAAATCAGGAGCGTGCTGGCGGACCCTCGGAGCAGATACGGCAGGTTCTCGATCGCGACGCCCCAGTTCATACCTCGGAGGGGGGCTCCGCCCTCCTTCCGACACCTCCCCCCAAGGGTTGCGCGGGCAAAGCCCGCGCTCGAAAGGCGCGGAGGTCATTCGGGAGCGCACGATGTCTCATCGGATTTGGAGGAGCCGTCGTTCCGTCAGGCTCAGCGCGCGCGTCAGCGCCAGCACCAGGACGACGTAGAGGACAGCCGTTGCGCCGTAAATCTCGAAGGTCCGGAAGTTGTTGAAGGAGATGTCGTTGGCCACGAACATCAGATCTACCATGCCGATGACGGAGACGAGCGACGAGTTCTTCACGAGGGACACGAGGTTGTTTCCGAGGGCGGGAAAGGAGATGCGCAGGGCCTGGGGGACGATGACGTACCGCATCGTCTGCAGGGCCGACAGCCCCGTCGAGCGCGCGGCCTCGTGCTGGCCCCAGGGAACCGCTTCGAGGCCAGCCCGGAAGACCTCGGCATTATAGGCCGACGCGTATAGCACGAGGGCCGAGATCCCCGAGAGAAACGGGGAGAGCCTCAGGCCGAGCTGCGGCAAGCCGAAGTAGACGATGAAGATCTGGATGAGCAGGGGGGTATTCCGGAACACCTCCACGTAGGCGCGAACCAGGCCGGGAATCAGCCTCCCCGGGACCTGCGAGAGCGCGGCCATGACCATCCCCAGGACGAGGGCGAAGAACATCGCGACGGCGGAGATGAAGATGGTCAGGCCGGCTCCGTCGAGGAGATAGGGCAGGCCGCGACCGACAGCGGCCCAATCGAAGGTATAGCCCACGCGGCTGCCGCTCAGGGCTTCACGAGGTTCGCCTCGACGTCAGCAAAATACTTCTTCCACAGCTTGTCGTACGTGCCGTCCTTCTTCATCTTCGCGAGCTCGGCGTTGACCCACTTGATGAACTCGAGGTCGCCCTTCCGGACGGCGATCCCGTACGGCCGCGGGATGAACGGCTTGCCCACCGCCTTCATGTCAGAATTCTCCTTGGCTAGGGTCAGGATGAGGATGTCATCCTGGGCAAACGCGTCGGCCCGCCCGCCCTTCACCGCCAGGACCGCCTCGGAGACCTTGCCGAATTTGACGCGGTTGGCCTTGGGGGCGAGCTGCTCGATGTCCTTATCCTGGATCGCCCCCTGGATGACGGCCACCGTCTTGCCCGCCAGGTCCTCGACTCCCCGGATCGCGCTGGTCTTGGGGACCAGCAGCAACGACCCGGACAGGAAGTAGGGGTCCGAGAACTCGACCACCTGCCGGCGCTCATCGGTGACCGTCACCGTGGCGATGATGATGTCGATCTTCCCGCTCTGAAGGAACGGGATCCGGTTCCCCGACGTCACGGCGACCAGCTCGACCTTGTTCGCGTCCTTGAAGAGTGCCTGGGCAAACAGGTGGGCCACGTCCACGTCAAAGCCCAGGTTCTTCCCGCTCGAGTCCACGTAGCCGAAGGGCGGAAAGTCGCTCTTCACCCCCACGATGAGATTCCCCCGCTTCTTGATCGTGTCCAGCATCGTCTCGGCCGCCGCCCAGCCGGCCAGCCCGGTGATCGCCACGAGAATGAGGGCGACTGTGATCAGGATCCCCCGTCGAATCGCTTCCATTGTTGCGCCTCCTTTCAGTGTGAAGGGTCTACCTCTCAAGTTCAGTGCCCAGGGCGTCATTGAAACGGTTGGTGAAGTTGGCCGCCGCGACGCTCAAGGTGAGCTGCGCCAGCGCCTCGGGTGACAGATGCCGTTTGAGCGCTTCGACCACCACGCCATCCACCTGCACCTTCTGCGTCATCTCTTCGGCGTACCGGGTTACCAGGCGCTCCAGATCGGAGAAGAGCGGGCTCGTCGCGTAATCCGGCAGCGCCTCGAACTTCCCCTTGGAGACGCCGACCCTCTGACCGAGGGCCGAATTGTGGGTCGCTCAGTACTGGCAGCGATTGAGCTGCGAGGCCTTCACGTAGGCCAGCTGCCGCAGCTTGAGGTCCAGGGCTCCCTCCCGCAGGGTCGGATACCACTGGAGGAACGGCGGAAGCGACTTCGGGTGATGCGCCATGAGCTTGAAGATGTTCGGGACGCGGCCGGTGGCCTTCTGGAGGTTGTCGTACACGGTCTGAACCTCCGGGGGCACCTGGTCGCGCTCGAGGTAGGGCAGTCGCGCCGCCATCGCAGTGTCTCCCTTCACCCGCTCTCGGGATGCGAGAATCGGGACCGCCGCACGCGCGCCTGGACATCGCGCACGCGGTCCTGCTCGAACTCGATCTCCACCTCATGGTGCTCCACGTCCCAGTGGCTCACCGTGGAGAGCCAGCCGAACGTCCGCCGCCGGTGCGGCACGACGCGGCGCCCCCGGTACACCAGCGTGCGCCGCTCCGCCGAGCCGAGCTGCTGCCGCTCCTCGGCCTCCGGCCCGCACAGGCGGACCACCTCATCGTACGTCGTCTCGCCAGGCGTGATGCCGGCGAGCGCTTCGCGCGCGAGTACCACTCCGGTTTCGCGGCCGCTCCAACTCTCGCTTGGCCGTCCCACCCGGACTCGGGCGGTGACGCCTTTGACGATCCGGCCCAAGAGACGGTTCAGCAGGGGCGCGGCGGCGTTGCCCAGAATGAAAAAGAGCATGGGGATCAGGATCGGCGCCCAGGCCTGAAGCCCCTTGAAGTAGCCGAATTGAACCGTCAGCATCTGGGGCTTGAGCCCCTCGGATTTATCCAGAAACAGCGAGACCACCTCGGTGCTCTCCAGCGATTCGCTCATGCGGCGGATGCTGGATTGCGGGGCGACCTCGTCGATCTTGAGATGATCGGCGTCAGCGAAGTTCATCAGCAACTGCGACGGATCGTCGGCGAGCCGCACGATCCGATCCCGGTGCTCGAAGTACATCGGAAACAGCGCGCGGTGGCGAACGTCGTTGAAGCCGATCGAGATCAGATACCGCTGCCCCCTGAACACGTTTTCGACCCAGCTCGCCTTCTTGGGCTTGACGAGCCCGCTGACGGTCATCCTGAGATCCATGAGCCACGTCGGGTTAGCGAGCTTGGGCGTCCACGGGATCCGGATATACGTCCCGGGAGAGGTGAGGCCGAGAGGCCCGCCCGCCCTGACGAACGTGACAAACGGGGCACCGCCCTCCACCGGCTCCTGCGGCCGATCCTTTCCCATCTGATAGAGGTCCCGCGCGAAGAGGGCCAGCCGCCCCTCGGCAATCACGACAAATCCTCGCGCCTCGACGTACCGGGCCAACGCCGGGTCAGGTGGGCCGGCGCTCGCGTCGCCCGTCACGGACCCCGGCCACAGCAGGTAGAGGTCCTGTTCGAACTCGCCGCCGCTCCGTGTGGGCGGGATGACGAGGCTCCACAGCACGTCCACCGTCACCGGGCCGAGCGCCGGGGTGACGCTGGCGCGCACGAACAGCGGGCCGATCATGAACTCCGGATGGGGACGAGAGGCCAGAAAGAGCTGGGCGTGGCCTGGGGCCGGCACGCCGGCGAGCAGCAGCGCGACGAGCAGTCCCATCGCTCCAGAGAGAAGCCCCTGCTTCACCACGCGCTCCTTTAGTCCGGACCCCGAGGTCAGCCGGCCGGCGTATTCTAGGCGGAGCGGCCGGAACGTGTCAATCGGCTCCGCGCGGTCAGCCGCGCTGGGCGAGCGGCCCGAGTCGGGCCCACGCCGACCTGAGCCGGGGCAAGCAGCCGCCCGGCCTCAACGACCGAGACCCGGAAAACCTCCGGGATCTCTCCCGCCACGCCAACGCGAGGAACTCTGACCGTCAAGAACGGGCTCGTTGGTATAGTGAGGAAAAGGAGGACGGCGAGCCCCGTGGAGGTACGGATGCGGCGGTACGCGGAAGGTGTTGTTCGCTTTCCGTGGATCGTCATCGGCGTCACGCTCCTGTTGACCGCCATCCTCACCGTTCAGGTGAGGAACCTGCGGGTGGTCATCGACCCCAACAGCAACCTCCCCCAGCAGCACCCCTACGTGACGACAACGGCGCAAATCGAGAAGGTGTTCGGATGGAGGCATGTCGTTCTCATCGGGATCACGCCGAGGGAAGGCGACGTCTTCAGGCCGGACGTCCTCCAGAAGGTGCAGCGGATCACCGCCGCCCTCCTCGAGACGCCAGGGGTCGTGAAGGGCAGCCTGGTCAGCCTGGCGGCCCGCCGGGCCAAAAACATCAAGGGCACTCCGGACGGGATGGAAGTTCGCCCACTCATGGAGACCGTGCCTCGGACCGCGAAAGAGCTCGACGCGCTGCGGGCGGCTGTGAGAGCCAACCCGGTCTACCTGAATAGCATCGTGTCCAAAGACGAGCGGACCGCTGCGATTGTGATCGAGTTCAACGAAGATGAGGCCGGCTTCCGAGGGATGGTGGAGAAGGTTCAGCCCATCGTCGAGCGCGAGCGCGACGCCTCGGTGGAGATCGCCATCGGCGGCTTCACCGTGTACCTCGCGCAGATCGAGGGGTACTCCCAGCGCATGGCCTTCCTCCTCCCCCTGGCGATCCTGATCATCGGGTTCATCCACTACGAGGCCTTCCGGACCGTCCAGGCGATGATCCTCCCCCTCGTCACCGCCCTCCTCGCGGTCGTCTGGGGCCTCGGGGTCATGGGGTTCGCCGGGGTGCCCATGGACGCCTTCAACGCGACGACCCCGATCCTGATCCTGGCGGTCGCCGCGGGACATGCCGTGCAGATCCTGAAGCGCTACTACGAGGAGTACCACCGCATCCAAGCCGCCACCTCTCTCAGCCCGCGCGAAGCGAATCGCCTCGCCGTGGTCGCGTCGGTGACGCGCATTGGGCCGGTGATGCTCACGGCCGGAGTCGTGGCCACGCTCGGTTTCTTCTCGCTCATGATCTTCGACATCCGGACGATCCGGACCTTCGGCGTGTTCACCGGACTCGGGATCCTGAGCGCCCTCATCCTGGAGATGACCTTCATCCCCGCGCTCCGCTCTCTCCTGCCCGCTCCCACCCAGACGGAAATCCGTCGCGAGCGCCACCGCACCCTCTGGGACCGGATCACCGAGACGCTCGCCGGCTGGGTGACCGGCTCCCGCCGGCGCCAAATCTTCGTCATCACCGCGTGTCTCCTCGCCCTCTGGATCATCGGCGCGACGCGGGTGGTCGTGGACAACTCGACGCGCACGCTCTTCTTCTACAACCTGCCCTTCCAGCGCGATGACCGGGCCCTGAATCAGCGCCTTGGCGGAACGAATACGCTGTTCCTGCTGGTCGAGGGGCGCGAACCGGACGCCATCAAGGACCCGCGCGTCCTCCAGGGGATGGCCGAGACACAGGAGTTTCTGGAACGGCAACCTTACATCGGCAAGACCATCTCCTTGGCGAACTTCGTCAAGCGGATGAACCGGGCCATGCACGGGGACGATCCGGCCTACGACAGGATCCCGGAGAGCCGCGACCTCATCGCGCAGTTCCTGCTGCTCTACTCCATGTCAGGCGAGCCGGGCGACTTCGACACGTATGTGGACTACGAGTACCGTTCCGCCAACGTCTGGGTCTTCATCAAGACCGACAGCAGCGCCTACGTGCAGGAGCTGATCGCCAAGCTCACCACGTTCCTCCCCGCGCACTTTGGAGGCAGTGTCCAGGTGCGGATCGGCGGCACCGTCCCCGAGGCCTCCGCCCTGAATGAAGTGATGGTCCACGGAAAGATCCTGAATATCATCCAATTCGGCGCGGTCATTCTGCTCATCACCTCGGTCGTCTTCCGCTCCCTGCTGGCAGGGCTCCTCGTCCTCGTGCCCCTGGTCCTCGCGGTCCTCGCCAATTTCGGCATCATGGGCCTCACCGGGATCAAGCTCGGCATCGGGACCGCCCTCATCTCCGCCATGGCGGTCGGCATCGGCGCGGATTATGCAATCTACCTGATCTACCGCCTCCGCGAGGAGCTGGCGCGCGGCGGGGACGAGGCCACGGCGTTTTCCACCGCCCTCACCACAGCCGGCAAGGCGATTCTCTTCGTGGCCTCGGCCGTCGCCGGCGGCTACGGCGTGCTGATCTTGTCCTACGGCTTTTACGTGCACATGTGGTTCGCCATCTTGATCGCCACCGCGATGCTCGTGAGCGCCCTCGGCGCGCTGACTGTGCTGCCGAGCCTCATCCTGGTGCTCCGCCCCCGCTTCGTCTTCGGCGTCGCCGGGCGGCAGCTCTCCGCGACGCCAGAGATCCTGACGGCGCTCCTCCTGGCTCTCGGGCTCGTTCTGCTGCCCGGCAGGGCATCCGGCGCCGAGCAGTCCGCGGCGGAGATCATGCAGACAAACTTTGTCGTCACCAAGGTGCTCGATTCGGTCTCCCGTGCAACCCTGACCCTGATCAACAAGAACGGCCAGGAGCGCGTCCGGACGGTCTTCGGCACCACCAAACTGCAACCGAACGGAACCGATAACATGCGCATGACGCGCTTCCTCTCCCCGCCCGACATCAAAGGGACGGTCACCCTCCTGATCGAGCATTCGGATCGAGACGATGACATCTGGATCTACCTGCCGGCACTCAAGAAGGTCCGGCGGCTCGTCGCGTCGAACAAGAAGGACAGCTTCGTCGGCACGGACTTTTCGTACGGCGACGTGATCGGCCACAAGGTGGAGGAATGGCAGCACCGCTTGCTCAGGGAGGAGTTGCTCGACGGACAGCCGTGCTACGTGATCGAGTCCCTGCCGCGGACCGATGCCGTCAAGTCAAACAGCGGCTATTCCAAGCGGCAGAGCTGGATTCGAAAGGACAACGACGTGACGGTCAAGGCCGAGTTCTGGGATCTGGCCGGCCAACCCCTCAAAACGCTCACGGCTGCCGACGTCCAACTCGTGGACCCGGCCCGGCGCAAATGGCAGCCGATGCGGCTCGAAATGAGCCACCTCCAAACCGGTCACCGGACGATCATCCAGTTCGAAAACTTCAAGGCGAACCAGCAGATCAAGGACGACTTCTTCACCACGCGCTATATGGAACGGGAGCCGTGAGGCTCGGCTGCCTGGCGAGCCTCCTCGCGATACTGGTCTCGCCGGCAGTCGTCTCGGGTCAGGCCCCACCGCCGCCCACTGACGCTCCCCCCACGCTGGCCCAGCGGATCGGGATCACCGGTTCCCTCCGAGGCGGCTACTGGAGTTCATCCCGGAACCTGGAAGAGGGGGAGCATTTCGCCGGATCCGCCCTCTGGCTCAAGGCGGCCCCCAAGCCCTGGCCCAAAGCCTCGCTGCTCATCGAAGGGTGGGTGCGCAACCAGGACCTCTTCCATGAAGACGCCACCGACGGGGCGCTCCGGGAAGCCTACTTCGATGCCAGCCTTCGCGACCTCGACCTGAGAATCGGCAAGCAGCTCATCGTGTGGGGGCGCGCGGACCGGATCAATCCGACCGACAACCTCACGCCTCGGGATTTCACCTTGCTCGTCCCCGAGGATGACGACCAGCGCCTCGGCGCCGTCGCGGCGAAGGCGACCTACTACGTCGGCGGCGTCGCGCTGACGGGAATCTGGCTTCCGCACTTTGACCCGCACACGATCCCCATCGGTCGGAGGTCCGGCGTCACGATTCGCGAACGGCTGCCCCAGAACACATTGGCGCAGGGGGCCGCCCGGATCGAGCAGACCGGCAAGGCCGTGGACTGGTCTCTCTCCTATTACGACGGCTTCGACCTGTTCCCGGACATCGCCCTCGACCAGGTTCGCGATTCAGGCGAGGACCTCGTCCTCCGGCACCATCGCATCCGGGTCATTGGAGCCGATGCCGCCACGACCGTCGGCCGGTACGGATTGCGGGCGGAGGCGGCCTACACCTTCACCGAGGACTCCCGCGGCGCGGACCCCCGGGTGAAGAATCCGTTCTTTTCCCTCGTGGCAGGCGGCGACCGGACCTTCTTCGAATACCTGAACGTCAATCTCCAGTACCTCTTCCACTACGTCGTCCGGCACAGGAGCCCGAGCGAGATTCTCGACCCCGTTGAGCGAAGCGTGGCGATCGAACAGGCCGGCATCTCCAATCAGTTTGACCGGGTTCAGCACGGCCTCTCGCTGCGCGTCAGCCACAAGTGGTTGAACGAGACCCTCGAGGGGGAGGTTGCGGCGGTCGTCCTGTTCGCCCGCCTCGACTACGTCGTCCGGCCCAAGCTCCTGTACGCCCTGACGGATCGCTGGAAGCTTACCGTCGGCGCCGACATCTTCCGCGGGGAGCCGCAATCCTTTCTCGGCCGTCTCCGCGACAACTCGACGGCCTATGCCGAGCTTCGCTGGAGCTTCTAGGCGCCCATCCTCTTCGCGAGCGAATCTGTCTTGGCTGCCATGATGAAGTCGTTGCGATGCAGCCCGCGGATCTTGTGCGTCCACCAGGCGACCGTGACGCGACCCCATTCCGTGAGGAGAGCGGGATGGTGGCCCTCCGCCTCCGCCACCGCGCCGACGCGATTGGTGAACGCGAGCGCCTGGGCGAAGTCGGGGAGGTGGAACACGCGCTCCAACCGCGGGATACCGTCCCGCTCCACCAGGTCCCAGTCGGGAACCTGGGGCTTGAGTTCGGCGATCTCCGCCGCGGTCACCGTTGGCGCGCCGCGGCGGCACGCGACACACTTTTCGCTCACCAGCTTTCTCATGCTCGCACCTCTGACTTTCAAGGACTCCATTGCGCCTGTACCCCGCGCAGCCGCCGCTCCAGCCGTTCCCATACCTGGGGATTGACGAGATGCGGCGGCCGCTCGCCCCGGAGCACCTGCAGGATCTGTGTCGCGGCCGATAGGGCCAGATCGCGGCGCGCCTCGACCGTGACGCCCGCGACGTGGGGAGTCAGGATCAGGTTGTCCACCCCATGCAGCGGACTGTCGGGCGGCGGCGGCTCCGGATCGAAGACGTCGAGCGCGGCTCCGGCGATCCACCCCTCCTTCAAGGCGCGGACCAGCGCCGGCTGCTGCACGATCTGGCCGCGCGCCGTGTTGATGAGGAAGGCCTCGCGGCGCATCTGCCGCAGTTCGGCCTCGCCGATCATGCCTCGCGTTTCCTCCGTCAGTTCCGGATGGAGCGAGACGAAGTCAGCTTCCCGGAGGAGCGGCGCGAGCTCCCTCACCCACGTCGCCCCCACGGCTTCGGCCCTGCTCGGCGGGATGTACGGATCGTACACGAGGACGCGCATCCGAAAGGCGGCCACGCACTTCCGCGCGACCTCGGTTCCGATCTGGCCGCACCCGATGATGCCGAGCGTCCGCCCCTCGAGGTGAATACGGGTTGACTGATTGCGCTGAGCCCAGCCCTTCCCCTGCCGCGCCTGAATGTCCGAGCGGGTGATCTGTTTGGCCAGATCGAGCATGAGGCCGACGGTGTGCTCGGAGACCGGCACGGTCCCGAGACCCGGGTTATTGACGACCGCAACGCCCTGGGCGGTGGCGGCCGGAATGTCAATGGCATCCGCGCCGCGGCCCGACGTGCTGATGACGAGCAGGTCGCTCCCCTCCCGGATGGCGTCGCCGCGGAGCCGGGCGGGATAGCGGACGGCGACTGCAGAGGCCCCGCGGACGGCCGCCCGGATTTCGCCCTGGGTCGGGTCGTGAAGGACCTGGACCTCAGCGTGGCGGGCGAGCAGCTCTTCGCCCGCCGGATCGTACATCGACTCGATGAGCACGACGCGCGGGCGCATCGGCGCGGCTAGACCCCGACTCTCCGAGACCCGACCGTCTCCTTCGCCGCGAGCTCCTCGTATGCGCGGAGGACGGCCTTGACCACTGTGCTAGACTCGTAGCATCGTTCCGCGGTGGAGGTCCTGGTCGCTCGGTCTCTTCGGGACCAACACCCGTCACCCTTAACGCTCTCTTTCGCAGCGGAGGTATGCGGATGATCCGTATCCGGTATCCGATTTTCGTCCTCGCGGGCTTCCTCGCCATCCTCGCGCCCCGGGCGTGGGCGGGAACCCCGACCGAGTCCCTCAAGACGTCCATTGAGAAGATCATCCCGATTCTCCAAGACCCGGCCCTCAAAGGGGACTCCAAAAGCGAGGAGCGGCGCGCCGCCATCCGCGCCGTCGCCAGCGAGATCTTCGACTTCACCGAGAGCGCCCGGCGCTGCCTCGGTCGCCACTGGGAAAGCCGGTCCGACCAGGAGCGGCAGGAGTTCACCAGGCTGTTCGGCGGCCTGCTGGAACGCACGTACATCACCAAGCTCGAATCCTACGCCGGCGAGCAGATCGCCTATACGGGCGAGACCGTCAATGGAGACCTCGCCACGGTCCGCACGAAGATCCTGACCAAGAAGGGCTCCGAGTTGCCCGTGGACTACCAGATCCTCCGGCGCGGCAACCGCTGGGTCGTGTACGACGTCCTCGTTGACGGCGTGAGCTTTGTGGCCAATTATCGCGCCCAGTTCAACAAGATCATCCAGACCTCGTCCTACGAGGAGCTCGTCAAGCAAATCAAGACCAAACAGGAGCGTCTCTAGGACTTCGGCTTCTTTCGGGTGTGGCTCTGGAGGCCTCGTTCCCAGAGATACTCCGTCTCGCCGAGGTGCTTGCCGACCCAGCGCGACAGCACGAAGAAAAGGTCGCTCAGGCGGTTCACGTAGCGGAGCGCGCCCTCGCCGACCGGCTCCAGGCGCGAGAGCGCGACGATCTCGCGTTCTGCGCGGCGGCACACGGTGCGGCACTGATGGAGAAACCCACCGATCCTGCCACCGCCGGGGAGCGTGAATGATTTGAGGGGTTCCAAATCCTTCTGGCAGCGATCCATGAGCGTTTCCAGCTCCTTCACCTCCGCGTCCCCGATCCGGTGCATCCCCTCATAGACCGCGTCCTCGGGCGTCGCCAGTTCGCTGCCGAGATCGAAGAGCTGGTTCTGGAGGCGCCGGAACACT
>JACQCL010000094.1 GCA_016201645.1 Candidatus Rokuibacteriota bacterium | reverse complement strand
GCGCGCGGCATCCCGAAATCCAAGCTGGTCGTCGTCCCCGACACCAACCATTACACCGTTCTCCTCGGGACGAATCCAAAGACCCGACGCGCGATTCGAAGGTTCCTGAAGTCGTGAAGGACTGGCCTCCGGAGTACGACGACCGCTACGCCCCCTCGCCGGGGTCGCGCTACTGGTTCAAGGAGCGGGAGTGCGAAGATCCCGAAGCGCGGGACCGGGAGGTCTTGAGAAAGATCAGGGCCGTCATGGCCTGGGCCTGGGAGCGCGCGCCGTTCTACCGGCGAAAGTGGCAGGCGGCGGGGCTCGAACCGGGCGACATCAAGAGCCTCGACGACTTCAGGAAGGTCCCGGTGGTGACCAAGCCGGAGCTGCGCGAGGATCAGGCCGCCCATCCGCCCTTCGGCTCCTATCTCGCGATCCCCCGCGAGGAGGTCTATCACATCCACGGCACCTCCGGGACAACGGGGAAACCCACGGCCTTCGCCATCGGGCGGGACGACTGGCGCCGCATCGCCAACGCGCACGCGCGGATCATGTGGGGATTCGGCCTCCGCCCCTCGGACACGGTCTTCTTTGGCTCGTTCTTCAGCCTGTACATGGGAGGCTGGGGCGCCCTCTCGGGAGTCGAGCGGCTGGGTGCCACCGCTTTCCCCTTCGGCGCCGGCGTGCCGGGTCAGACCTTGATGGCTCTCCGGTGGCTCCGGGAGATCAGGCCGTCCGCGTTTTACGGCACGCCCTCGTACGGGCTCTACGTCGCCGAGAAGGCGCGCGTCGAGGGGATGGACCCGAAGGAGTTCGGTCTCAGGATCCTCTTCTTCTCCGGCGAGCCCGGCGCCGGCATCCCCTCCACGAAGCGCCGCATCGAGGAGACGTATGGCGCCATCTGCGTGGATACCGGGTCCATGGCCGAGATGACGCCCTGGATGACCAACGCCGAGTGCGAGTTCAGGACGGGGATGCACCTCTGGCAGGACATCGTCTATGCAGAGCTCCTCCACCCCGAGGCCCAGGAGGTCGTCCCCTCCGGCAAAGAGGGCATCCCCGTGTACACGCACCTCGAGCGGGCCTCCCAGCCGATGATCCGCCTCTGGTCGGGGGATCTCGCCACCTGGACCGACGATCCGTGCGAGTGCGGCCGCACGTACCCGCGGCTCCCGAAGGGGGTCTACGGGCGCGTGGACGACATGTTCATCGTGCGCGGAGAGAACATCTACCCGAGCGCCATCGAGGAGGTCCTGCGCGCCACCGACGGCTTCGGCCAGGAGTACCGGATCATCGTGAGCCGGGAGGAGACGATGGACGAGCTGGTGGTCCGGGCAGAGTTCCGACAGGAGGCGGACGCGCGCCCCGGTGGCCTCGAGGCGCTCCGGCGCGAGATGGAAACCCGTCTCCGCGCGGTGATCGGCGTTCGGGCGACGGTCCAGCTCGTCCCGCCGGGACAGCTGGAACGCAGCGAGTTCAAAGCCCGGCGGGTCGTTGACAACCGCGACCTGTTCCGCGAGTTAACTTCAGGAGGTCCAGGCGATGTTTGATCCGAAGAAGCTCGAGGCCATCAGGCGGGGGCTGAAAGCCTGGGAGGAGAAAGAGCTGAGCGCGTTTGTCGCCAGGAGACCGGAGCGCAGGCGCGCCTTCAGCACGCTGTCCGGACGGGAGATCAGGCGACTCTACACTGCGGCGGACCTCGAAGACTTCGACTACGCGGAGCGGCTCGGCTACCCCGGTCAGTACCCGTTCACACGCGGCCCTTATCCAACCATGTATCGGGCGCAACCCTGGACGATGAGGCAGATCGCCGGCTTCGGCACCGCCCGCGCGACCAACGAGCGCTTCAAATTCCTCATCGCGCAGGGGCAGACGGGGCTGAGCGTGGACTTCGACATGCCGACGCTGATGGGCTACGACTCCGACGATCCGCGTGCGGCCGGGGAGGTCGGCCGGGAAGGCGTCGCCGTGGACACGCTGGCGGACATGGAGGATTTGTTCGACGGCGTTGACCTGGCTGCCATCAGCGTTTCCATGACGATCAATCCGACCGCCTGGATCCTGCTGGCCATGTACGTGGCGCTCGCCGAGAAGCGGAGAATCCCGAAAGACAAACTCTCGGGCACGATCCAGAACGACATCATCAAGGAGTTCACGGCCCAGAAGGAATGGATTTACCCGGTCAAGCCCTCGCTCCGCATCGTGCGCGACTCGATCATCTACTCGGTCCAGCACCTGCCCCACTACAACCCCGTGAACATCTCCGGCTACCACATCCGCGAGGCCGGGAGTACGGCGGTCCAGGAAGCCGCATTCACGCTGGCCGCGGGCATCGCGTACGTGGAGGAGGTGAGGAAGACCGGGCTCGAGGTGGACGTCTTCGCGCCCCGGCTCTCCTTCTACTTCATCTCCCACTCGGACTTTTTCGAAGAAGTCGCGAAATTCCGGGCGGCGCGCCGCGTCTGGGCGAAGATCATGAAAGAGCGCTTCGGCGCGAAGAAGCCCGAGTCCATGCGCCTCAGGTTCCACTGCCAGACCGCCGGCTCCTCCCTCACCGCCGTCCAGCCCCTGAACAACGTGGCACGGACCGCCTACCAGGCGATGGCCGCCGTGCTCGGCGGCTGCCAGTCGCTCCACACGAACGGCATGGACGAGGCGTTGGCGATCCCCTCCGAGGAGGCGATGAAGCTCGCCCTCCGCACCCAGCAAATTTTATTGGAAGAGACCGGCGTGGCCCATTCCATTGACCCCCTCGGGGGCTCCTACCTGGTCGAGGCCCTCACGGATCACACGGAGAAGGAGATCTGGGATTACCTGGAGCGGATTGACCGGATGGGCGGGACGGTCGCCGCGCTGGAGCGAAACTTCTTCCAGCAGGAGATCGCCGATGCCGCCTATGCCTACCAGGTGGCCAAGGAGCGGGGCGAGAAGATCGTGGTCGGCGTGAACCAGTTCCGGGAACCGGAGCCTGAGGAGCCGGGGATTCCCCTCCACTCGGTTGATCCACGCACCGAGCAACTCCAGAAAGAACGGCTGGCGCGGGTGAAGCGCGAGCGCGACTCCGCTCGGGTCGCCAAGCTCCTGAACGAGCTGAGAGAGGTCGCGCGCACAGACGAGAACCTGATGCCGGTGACCGTCGAATGCGTCAAGGCCCACGCCACCCTGGGCGAGATCGTCAACGCGTTGAAGGACGTGTTCGGCCTCTACCGCGAGCCCATTGTGTTTTAACCCGGAGGGGGGCGTTGCCCCCCTTCCGGCGCCTCCCCCCGGAGGATTGCGCGGGCAAAGCCCGCGCTCGAACAACTGCAATGGCTGAACGGAAGGTCCGGATTCTCGTCGCGAAGCCGGGGTTGGACGGCCACGACCGTGGAGCCAAGGTCGTGGCGCGGGCGCTCCGCGACGCCGGCTTCGAGGTCATCTACACCGGTCTCCACCAGACCCCGGACCAGATCGTCGCAACGGCGGTCCAGGAGGACGTGGACGTCATCGGCCTCTCCATCCTCTCCGGAACCCAGATGATCGTCTTCCCCCGAATCCTCGAGCTGCTGCGGCAGCACGGGGCAGGGCACATCACGGTGATCGGCGGCGGCACCTTCCTCCCGAAGGAGATGCGGGAGCTCAAAGCGATGGGGGTGGCCGAGCTGTGGGGGGTGGATTCCTCCATCCAGGAGATCGTGGACTGGATCCGCCGGCGATTCGCGACTAGCTGAATTTCGGGGGGGTGGTGGGGATGGGGAGCTTCACCGAGAAGACGCTCCCCTTGCCGACCTCGCTCTTCACGTCGATGGTGCCCCCGTGGGACTGGATGATGCCCAGGCTCACCGACAGCCCGAGGCCGGTTCCCTTGACCGCGGGCTTCGTGGTGAAGAACGGATCGAAGATCTTCTCGAGGTTCGCCGCCGGAATCCCCGCGCCGGTATCCGCGAAGTCAATTCGCGCAAACTCCCCATCCCGCGCCGCGGCCACGGTGAGCGTGCCGCCGTGGGGCATCGCATCGAGCGCGTTGGTGATGAGGTTGAGGAAGACCTGCTTGCACTGCGGCACGTCCACCTCGACCGCCGGCAGCTCCGGATCGTACTTCTCTTGGATCGCGATGTTGGACAGCGCCGCGTGGCGCCGAATCAGGGCCAGCGTGTCCTTCACCGCCTGCGCGATGTCCACCCGCTCCATCGCGAAGTCGCGCTGGCGGGAGAAGTCCAGGAGCGCGCGCACGGTCTCGCGGATCCGGAGCGCCTCGCTCTGGATGGTCTTCAGGTAGTCCGTGCGCGAAGCGGCCTCCACGCCTTCATCGAGCATGAGCGTGGCGTAGCCCAGGATGCTCGTCATGGGATTGTTGATCTCGTGGGCGACGTTCGCAGCCAGCTCCCCGATGGCCGCGAGCTTCGCCGACTGGACCAGCTGGGCCTGCGTGGCCCGGAGGTCCTCCATCTGCCGCCTGAGCCCCTCGTAGAGCCGCGCGTTCTCGGCCGATACCGCGACCTGGCTGGCGACGATTCTGAGGATCTGTTCGGCATCCGCCGCCGACAGATCGCCGGCCGTCACGCGCGCCCTCAGCCGGCCGGTGATGCGTCCCTGAATGGCCAGGGGCGCCTCGAGCAACCGGCCCTCCCCTCCGGCCGCCGGCGCCGCCTTTCGCGGCTCCGGGGGCGGCCAGCTGACCAACCTCCCTGTTTCGGGATCCACCAGCGAGATCTCCAGCTCAGCGAAGCCCAGGCTCCCGGCCAGCGAGGGGAGGAGCTCGCTGACCAGCGTCACGAGGCTCAACTGGGAGGTGATCTGCTCGCCGATGCGGTGGAGGCTCTCCAGCTGCGCGCCGCGCGCGCTCAGGTCGCGGTTGGCCTTTTCCACCTCCTGGATCTTCGTGAACAGCCGCTGGACCAGCTGCTGGTTCAGCTCGCGCAGGTACCCGCTCTGCTGCGCGGGCTCCACCTGCTCGCGCTTCCCTCTGAGGAACTCCGCCACCTGGCTGGGGAAGCGGTCCACGTCAATCGGCTTGGCGATGTACCCGTTGCACCCGGCGGTGAGGATGCGCTCCCGGTCGCCCGGGTTCGTGTACGCGGTGAGCGCCACTATCAGCGTGGTCGCCAGGGAGGGGAAGGCCCGCATCGCCGCCGCGGTCTCGTAGCCGTCGAAGCGTGGCAGGCCGATGTCGAGCAGGATCAGATCCGGCCCCTCGCGGATCGCCTTGTCAATGCCTTCGAGCCCGTCCTCGGCCTCCAGAAGCTGATAGCCCTCAGCCGCCAGAAGCCGGCGAACGAGGCGGCGGTTGTCCGAGTTGTCCTCGACGTGAAGGATCTTCACTGCCTTCCCGGCGCCGACCGGCTCAACCATGGTGGACCTCATGGGCCGGGACCGGCTCGAGCGGGAGTGTGAACAAAAACGTGGAGCCCTGCCCGAGGCGGCTTTCCACCCAGATCTCCCCGCCGTGGAGCTCGACGAACGACTTGGAGATGACGAGGCCGAGCCCGGTGCCGCCGAGCGGCAGGTGGATCTTCCCGCCGTTCAGCTGCTGGAACGCGCGGAAGAGCCTTGGCTGATCCTCCTCGCGGATTCCCACCCCGGTGTCCTGGACGCTGACCACGAGGCGGTTCCCCTCCCCCCTGGCGCGGACCGTCACGGTGCCCTCCGGCGTGAACTTCACCGCGTTGGAGAGGAGGTTCAGCAACACCTGGCGGACCTTGAGCCGATCGGCGCGGACCGGCGATAGCGCCGGCCCGATCTCGCGGGTAATCGTCAGGTTCCGGCCCCGGATCAGCGGGAGCGTGGTCCGGATGCACTCGTCCACCAGTTCCTCGATCGCGACGGGGACTTTTTCCAGCTCCATCGTCCCCGACTCGATCTTCGAGAAGTCCAGCACGTCGTTGATGAGGCCGAGGAGGTGGAGGCCATTGGAGTGGATCGCCGCCAGGTCCTCCTGCTGGTCCTTCGACAGCGCGCCGCCGGAAGTCTTCAACATGACTTTAGAAAACCCGATGATCGCGTTGAGCGGCGTCCTGAGCTCGTGGGAGAACTGGGCCAGGAACTGGGCCTTCAGGCGGTTGGCCTCCGCGAGCTGTTCGTTGGTGCGCTTGAGCTGCTCGTAGAGCTGGCTCGTCTGGAGCGCGACGGTGGCCTGGCCGGCCAGCACGGCGAGCAACTCGAGCTCCTCGGCGTCGAAGATCTCGCCCGAGAGCTTCTCACCGAGGGCGAGAACGCCGATCAGCTGGCCCTCGGATTTGAGCGGGAGGAGGAGCGCCACCTGCATGGCCTCTAGGTCCGCCTCGGCCTCGCCGAGAGCCTCCGCCATCCGCCGTCGGAGCCGGATCTCCTCCCGCACCAGAATCTCGTTCTCCCTGAGCCAGCGGATGATCGGCCCCTGAACGCGGAGCGGCCGCCATTTGCCTTCGATGGCCCCGGACGAAACGACGCGCTGAACCTGATAGTCCCCGGATCCCGGGTCGAAGAGGTAGAGGGCCCCGTGGGTGAGCGGGATGAGACGAACGAGGGTTTGGACCAGCGTGTCGGCCAGGTGCGTGACGTCGAGCAACGACCCCATCCGCTTCCGGAGGTCCGAAAGGGTTTCGTAGAAACCCAGGCGCTTCCGGTAGATCAGGCGATCCAGCCACCCCTCCGCTTTCCGTATGAGCGGGGTGAGCAGCACGGCCAGCAGGAACGCCAACACCAGATCTTCCTTCAGCGAGAGGACGTCGCGAAGCTCCCACGTCCGCTCGGCGACGCTCCCCAGCGCGATCACCACGAGGATCGAGGCCACCAGCAGCATGGCGAAGATCGCGACCCGCTTGGCCACGATCCCCACGTCCACCAGGCGGTAGCGCACGATGGACACGGCAACCAGCAGGGCAAAGACCGCGTTGGCCGGAATCCCGACGGGGTAGAGCCATTCCATCTTGAATCCGAACCGGACGATGTCCACGATCCCGCCCAAGAGGCTGATGAGGGAGCCCGCGATCACCAGCTTCGCCCGGTTCCGGCGGAACGCGGAATCAATGCCCCGGTAGGCCAGCGCCAGTTCCAGGATCCCGCCCAGGATAGCCGCCATGAAGTAGGCGAAGAAGACGTTATAGAGAGGACCCGGCGCCGGAGCGAATCCCCAGGGGGTCAGCATGACGCCGCGCAAGAACAGCGGCGTGGGACTGAGGGCGAGGAAGCCGACGGCCATGGCGTAGGCGACGGAGAGGACCAACCGCCGCCGGGGCGCGAGCTCCAGAAAGATCACGATAAAGTGGTAGTAGAGGACGGGCACGAGGATGACACCGACGTGGAGGACCCTCTCCACCAGGAACGCCGTGTCGCTGTCCGCGGTGGAGCGAAGGACGAAGACGCCGAAATTCCACACCGCCAGGGCGCAGGCAAACGCGGCGAACACGCGGTTGAGCAAACTCTGGTGGTCCCGATAGAGCGCGACGGCCACCAGCGTGAGGTTCAGGAGGAAGGCGACCAGAGGCACGAGTTGATGCAGGGTCACGGTTTTTCCGTTTCGGGAGGGAACAGGACAATCTCGTCCTTCTTGCGCTCCTGCTCCATCTCCTCCTTCAGAATTCCGAACACCAAGATATCCCAGAATTTGCCGTCGCTGAAGCAGGCCTCCCGGAGCACGCCCTCCTGGCGGAACCCGTTGCGGCGGAGGGCGTTGATGCTGAGCTGGTTGTAGGCGAACACCTTCGCTTCGACCCGGTGGATCCCGATGTGGTCCAGCGCATAGGCCAAGAGGAGCCGGGAGGCCTCGACGCCCCATCCTTTCCTGAGCGAATGGGGGTCGGCGACCACGGTCTCGAGGAAGCCGAACCCGTGGATCAGGTTGATCTGGTAGAGGCGGACGAACCCCGCGGGCTCCTCCGGCTCTCGGTCCCGAGGAATGATCAGGGCCGGCAGCTGGGTCGTGTCCCGGAGCAGAAAGTCCAGGAACACGTCGTTGCGGCGGTGGTAGATGTGCTTGTACTGGTAGATGAACTCGCTCGCCACCATCTTCTCGACGAACGGGCTGTCGGACCACTTGGAGAGGTGCGGGAGGTCCCCGCGCGTGAAGGTGCGCAGGCGCACCCGCTTGCCCTGCGCAAGCACGCGCGGGATGCCGTACGACCCGGCCGGCGTCGCTAGGATGGCCACGGGCGCAGGCCTTGCCCTAGGTGGGAAGAGAGGAAAGGTTGCAGGAGGTTACCCTCATCCGCCGATTTTCCTTCCCGGCCGGATCGACTCAGGTGATGACAAGGGTAACACGGAAGAATGGATTTCTCGAATAAGTATAAGGGGTTAAGGAACTATAGTCTCTGCTCTTTTCTCCTCGCTCAGCAACAGACAACCGCGAGGGACCCCGGAACCCGTCCCCCGGAAACCCTCGCGTGAAAATCCCCGTCCGCCTTCGACGGTGGCCGTGACTACTCGAACTCGACTTCCAGCCTGACCGTCGGCACCCCGAGCGAGAACTCCGCGTCGGGGTCGGCGAGGAACACGGTGCCCACGGTGCCGCCCATCACGAATGAGAAGTTGTCACCGGCGTACAGAG
>JACQCL010000093.1 GCA_016201645.1 Candidatus Rokuibacteriota bacterium | reverse complement strand
GTGGGCGATGAGATCAAGGACACCGGCGGCCCCGGCATCCGCGTCACCGTGTTCCGCGATCCCACCCTCAACGCCTTCGCGATGCCGAACGGGCGGGCCTATATCCACACCGGGCTTCTCGCCCGCGTAGAGAACGAGGCCCAGCTCGCGATGATCCTGGGCCACGAGCTGACCCACGTCACGAACCGGGACGCCCTTCGGTTCGAGCGCGATGCCACGAACAAGATGATCGCACTCAACGTGCTCGCCATCGCGGCGAGCATCGGGGTGGCGGTGGCCGCCGGCAAACAGGCCGAGCGGGGAAATCAGGTGGGGGCGGCGGTGCTGAGCCAGACGGCCACCGCGATCCTGGGGCTGGGGCTCCAGCTGGCGGCCCTCGCCGCCATCAACGGCTACGGGCGGGATATCGAACGCGAGGCCGACGAGAAGGGGCTCGCCCGGATGGTGAAAGCCGGCTACGACCCCAAACAGGCGCCCCGCGTGTTCGAACTCCTGAAGAAGGACGGGGGCGATCCGAGCAGGCTTGAGAACTTCTTCTTCGGCAACCACCCGCGCCTGGACGAGCGCATCGAGACAACCACGGAGTTGCTGCACGCCCGGTACGCGGTGGAGGCCCAGGATCCGAACCGGACCGTGGATACCCCCGAGTTTGGGCTCCGCATCCGCACCGTGGTCCGGGAAAACGCGGGGCTCGACATCCGCGCCGGCCGCTTCAACCTCGCCCGGGCTCAGCTCGATCGGGTGTTGGCCCTCACGCCCCGCGATCCGATCGCGCACCTCTACTACGGAGACCTCTACCGGATCCAGGCTCAGCGCGCCAGGGCGCTTACCGACAAGGAGACGTTTGTCCGGCAGGCGATCGAGCAGTACTCCGAAGCCGCGGCGCTGGACCCGACGTATCCGGACCCCTACCGCCAGCTCGGCTTCCTCTACTACCAGCAGAACGAGCGGGGCCAGGCGCGCGAGGCCTTCCAAAGATACCTCGCGCTCAAGCCCGACGCATCCGACGCCCGCCGCATCAAGGAGTATCTCCTCGAGCTGGACCGCTAGCGCCGCTATTCCCTGATCTGCTCCTGCCCAGCGCTTCTTTGCTACTTCTGGGCGGCCCGGGCTGTCGTGGTCGGCATGGCCGCGCGTGCCAGCGTCGGCTGATCATCGAGCGTTCGCTCGGTCTGCACGATGATCTCCGTCGCCGTAGCGCGATCTCTGAAGAACCACCCCCGCTTGACGGTGACCCGCATGCGGGTGGTCCGGGCGGTCAGACGATCGAGCTCGACCTCGATGGTGCGGTCGCCGGCCACCCCCACGATCTTCGTTCCCGCTTCGGTGGCTTGGTTCTCCTTCACCTTGATCGCCATCCGCTTCAGGGTCACGAGCGTGACTTTCCGGAGCCCTTGTTCGGGGACGATGAAGGTCTTGTAGACGATGCTGTCCAGGAGGTAGTTGGAGCTCGTGCTGGCACTGATCCCGGCGCCGGTTCCGAAAACCGTAAGCGCCAAGGCCGCACAGCCCGGGCTCCCGGCCATTGTCAGCAGCAGCAACAGCAGGACGGATTGACTGCGCTTCATGACCTTCAGTTGTGCAGGATCAATGCCAGTACAAATCGGCGTTCCCGCCCGAGGAGTGGAGGTTAAGTGATCGGAAAAGTCACTGGAAATTCAGACGGTTGGGGCCACCGCCGGTTTGGCAGCTGGCCGACGAGTGACACAATTTGTTAGAGATTGCACAAAAGAGTCGCCTGCCTGGGGCGCACCAACATCGCTGCGCCCGGTGTATCCCATTCGACACGTTGACCCTCGGCAGAGAGCGGCCGACAATCTCGGCCATGCTGGCCCGGGTGCTCTCAGCGGCCGTCACCGGGATCGAAGCGTCCCCCGTATCGGTCGAGGTTGACGTCACGCCGGGACTTCCGGCCTTCAACATGGTCGGCCTTCCCGATTCCACCATCCGGGAGAGCCGGGATCGCGTCCGGAGCGCGATCCGTAACGCCGGCTACACCTTCCCTATGGAACGGATCACCGTCAGCCTGGCCCCCGCCGACCTCCGAAAGGAAGGCGCGGCGTTCGACCTCCCGATCGCGATCGGAATCCTCGCAGCCACAGGGCTGGTGAAGAGCGAAACGCTTCAGCGCTTCCTGTTGATCGGCGAACTCTCCCTCGACGGCCAGGTCCAGGCCGTCCGCGGGGTCCTCTCGATCGCGCTCGCCGGCCGTCGCGAAGGCCTCGCCGGCCTCGTCCTCCCCCCCTCCAACGCCCGCGAGGGCGCCGTCGTCTCGGGCCTCACGATCATTCCCGTCCGAAGCCTGAGCGAGGCCGTCGAGTGGCTGGCCGGCGAGCGAACCATCGAGCCCTCCCTCGCGATGCCGACGGTCCCCGAGAGCCTCGAGAGCATGGACGAGGTGGACTTCTCCGAAGTTCGTGGTCAAGCCCACGCAAAGCGAGCCCTGGAAATCGCCGCGGCCGGCGGCCACAACGTGCTCATGATCGGCCCGCCGGGTGCCGGGAAGACCATGCTGGCGCGCCGACTTCCCACGATCCTCCCCCCGCTGTCGCAGGAGGAGGCGATTGAGGTCTCAGCCGTATGGAGCGTGGTGGGCCTTCTCCCTCCCCACGGCGGCCTCTTGACCGTCCGTCCCTTCAGAGCACCCCACCACACGATCTCCGACGGCGGCCTCATCGGCGGCGGGAGCGTCCCTCACCCCGGAGAAGTCAGCCTCGCCCATTTGGGCGTCCTGTTCCTCGACGAGATGCCGGAATTCCCTCAGCACGTCCTCGAGGTTCTCCGTCAGCCGCTCGAGGATGGCTCGGTGGTCGTGACCCGCGCGGTGGGGAGCTCGCGCTTCCCGGCCCGCTTCCAGCTCGTCGGTGCCGCCAACCCCTGTCGGCGGGGTTGCCCGACGCTCCAGGCCTGCCTCTGCACGCCCGGAGAGCGCGAACGCTATCTGGCCCGCCTGTCGCGCCCCCTGCTGGACCGGATCGACCTGCACCTGGAGGTCCCCGCCGTGTCGTACTCGGAGCTCTCCGAGGGGCCGACGGGAGAACCCTCGGCCGCCATTCGCGAACGGGTCCTCCGGGCCCGCAGGATCCAGGCCGAGCGCTTCCGCAAGTCCACGATCCGCTGCAACGCCCGGATGAGCACGAACCAGGTCCGACGATTCTGCCCCATTCCGGCCGACGGCCGGAAGCTCCTCGCGCTGGCGATCGAGCGGCTCGGGCTGTCAGCCCGGGGGCACGACAGGATCCTGAAGGTGGCGCGGACTATCGCGGACCTGGAGGGTCGTGAGACAATAGCCCGCGAGCACCTCTCCGAGGCAATCCAGTACCGCGGCCTGGATCGGTGGCTCTGATGCCGAGTCGAGGAGGCAGAGATGGCGCACCCCATGAGGCTCACCCGGGAAGGGAGCACGCTCGTCGTCCTGGATGTTCAGGAGCGGCTCTTCGCCGCCATGGATGCCGAGCACCGCGAAGAGGTGGTCGGAAACCTCAAAGTGCTCGCCGCCGCGGCCCGGAGGCTAGGTCTGCCGATCCTCGTGACCGAGCAGTACCCGAAGGGACTGGGCCACACGCTTCCGGAGTTGCGAGAAGCGCTGGGATCGGTCGAGCCACTGGAAAAAGTGGCCTTCTCGTGCTGCGACGCCGAAGAGTTCACGGCCCGACTGAAGGCGGTCAAGACCAAGCAGGTGATCCTGGCCGGAATCGAGGCCCACGTCTGCGTGCTGTTGACCGGACTCGATCTCCTCGCGACGGGGTACTCCGTTCACGTGGCGGCCGACGCGGTGACCTCCCGAACCCAGGGCAACTGGCGGATCGGCGTGGATCAGCTGCGGCAAGCAGGCGCGGTCATCACTACCACCGAGAGCATCCTCTTCCAGCTTCTCGGGAAGGCCGACACGGACGATTTTCGCGCTCTCGCCAAGCTCATCAAGTAAATGCCCCGCTACTTCGACATCCGCTCCACGATCCTCCTGGTGGTGGGCTACGGAATCCTTCCCGAGGAGGAGGATCGGCCCACCGCCTACGACCTCAGGCGTCTCATCAACACGCGTGGAGGGGGAGCGGAGAATCGCTCAGCCGTGGTCCTCACCGACATGTGGGTGATGAACCAGGAGATGGCCGAATTCTTCCCGGCCATCGCCATCGGCGGGCCCGGCGTGAACGCCTTCACCGCCCAGATTTACGAGGAGCTGCCGGTGGCCTTCACCAGGGACCAGCAGCTCTTCATCCAGCTGAATCCGGAGGGCGGTAAGCGCGCCGCCATTTGGGGGATGGATCACCGCTCGACGCGGGAGGCCGTGGACGTCTTTGTGAAGGACGGCTATCTGGACCGCTTCCTGGAGCTCGTCTGGCACCGCGACTAGCGCGCTCGGCGGCGGTCCCACCCGCGAGAGGAACCGGCGCTAGCGGTTCCAGAGGCGGGGCGAAACCGGCGGGATATTCGTGTAGACGATGGTACCCTGCGGGTCCTCGTACCGGTAGATGACCTGGGGAGTGAGCGTCCCCGCACCCGCCCCATAGAACGAGAGGATGCGCCGGACGTAGAGCTGGGTTTCGGGATACGGCGGGATGCCGCGATACCAGTCCACCGCCTGGGCGCCGGCATTGTAGGCGGCCAGCGCGAGCGGGAGATTTCCCCCATAACGGTCAATCAGATTCCGCAGGTGGCGCACGCCGCCGTCGATGTTCTGGCCGGGATTGAAAGAGTCGCGCACCCCGAGCGAGGAGGCGGTCTGCGGCATGAGCTGCATGAGGCCCCGCGCGCCCTTGCGCGAGACCGCCGACGGATTGAAGGCGGATTCGACCCGAATCACCGACTGGACGAGGTCTGGATTCACCCCGTAGCGGTTGGCCGCGTCGCTGATCTCCTCGCCGTAGCGGCCGCGCGCGCCGTCAGGGATCGCCAGCCAGCCCGAGGAGGTGCCGGTCCATCCCGGCTGACGCTGGTAGCGGGCATTGGTCGGCGCGTTGGTGACGTGGACCACCCCATCCTTGTCCACCATGCGAAACGACGATGCCGCCGCCGGGTCCGTCAGGCCCGGAAGTCCCAACGCCAACGCGAAGGGCAAAACAAAGAAGCGTTGCACAGTATCTTTCATCCTAGGGGGCAGCGCGGAAATCTGTCAAGAAAAATGGCCGCACCCGAAGGTGCGGCCAGAGTGAGGGGAATCGATTCGGCTAATTCCGCCAGGGGCCGGCGCGATCGGCGAGGGCTTCGGCCACTTCTCTCGCGACCACCGGCTCGGGCCGCTCCGGAGCCTCAGCGAGCACGAGTCCGATAACTTCGGGAATGCTTTCCACCAGGTGGAAGGTCATGGAGTCCCGCACGGCCTGGGGGACGTCCTCCAGAAGGTTCTTTTCGTTCCGCTTCGGGAGGATCACGCTCTTCACGCCGGCTCGCTTGGCAGCCAGGATCTTTTCCTTGATCCCGCCCACCGGCAGCACCCGCCCCGACAGCGTGATTTCCCCCGTCATGGCAATGTCCGGCCGAACCGACCGACCCCTCAGGAGCGAGACCAGCGCCGTCACCATCGTCACTCCCGCGGACGGACCATCTTTCGGGATGCCCCCAGCCGGCACGTGAAGATGAATGTCGGAGGCTTCCCAGAAGTTCGCGGGAATCCCTAGCTCGGCGGCGTGGGATCGGACCCAGGAGAGCCCGGCCTGGGCGGACTCCTTCATCACGTCGCCCAGCTGCCCGGTGAGAGTCAGCGTCTTGCCGCCCTTCATGCGGGTCGCCTCCACGAAGAGGATATCCCCGCCCGCGGGCGTCCACGCGAGGCCGACGGCGACCCCCGGCACCCGGGTCCGCTCCTCCAGTTCTTCGAGGAGATACTTGGGCGCGCCGAGGTACTCGGTGACGACGGCCGGTGAGATGGTGACTTTCTGATCCTGCCCTTCCGCCCGCTGGCGGGCCACCTTGCGGCACAGGGTCGCGATCTCTCGCTCCAGGTTTCTGAGCCCTGCCTCTCGCGTATAGTTCCTAATCAGGAGGCGTAATGCGTCTTCCGTCCACGCAATGTCCTGATCCGGGGCAAGGCCGTGCTCAGCGGTTTGCTTGGGGATCAAGTGCCGCTGGGCGATGGCGACCTTCTCCTCCTCGGTGTAGCCGGGGAGCTCCAGCACTTCCATCCGATCCCGGAGGGCCGGCGACACCGGGTCGAGGATGTTGGCGGTCGTGATGAACAGCGCCTTGGAGAGGTCAAAAGGCACGTCCACATAGTGATCCCGGAACGCGCTGTTCTGCTCCGGGTCCAGCACCTCGAGCAGGGCCGAGGCCGGGTCCCCCCGGAAGTCCATGCCGAGCTTGTCAATCTCGTCCAGCATGAAGACCGGGTTTTTGGGACTCAGCCCGGCGCAGCCCCTGGATGATCTGGCCGGGGAGCGCGCCGATATACGTCCGGCGATGACCGCGGATCTCCGCTTCGTCGCGGACCCCGCCCAATGAGATCCGAACAAACTTCCGCCCGAGCGCCCGCGCGATGGATTTGCCGAGCGACGTCTTTCCCACGCCGGGTGGGCCCACGAAGCAAAGGATGGGGTCCTTGCCGCCGGGTTGGATCTTCTTGACGGCCAGGTGTTCGAGGATCCGGTCCTTGACCTTCTCGAGCGCCCAGTGGTCCTCATCCAGGATGCGGCGAGCCGCGACGATGTCGAGCTGATCGGCGGTCTCCTTCCGCCACGGGAGCGCGATCAACCAGTCGAGGTACGTCCGCGTCACCGTGTACTCGGCCGCCGCAGCGGGCATCTTGGCGAGGCGGTCAAGCTCGCGGAAGGCCTCCTTCCGGGCCTCCTCAGACATCCCGGCAGCCTCGATCTTCATGCGGAGTTCCTGGATCTCCTGGCTCCGCTCGTCGGCCTCGCCCAGCTCCTTCTGGATCGCCTTCATCTGCTCGCGCAGGTAATACTCGCGCTGGTTCTTGGACATCTCCGATTGGATCTGAGACTGGATCTTGGAGCCCAGCTCCAGGACCTCGGCCTCTTTGGCCAGCGCGGCGACCAGTTTCTGGAGGCGGAGCTTGACGTCGGCCGCCTCAAGGAGCTCCTGCTTCGCGGCCGTCCCGAGGGTCGGGAGCGACGCCCCGATGACATCCGTGAGCCGTCCGGGATCGGAAATGTTGAGGGCGACACCGGCGAGCTCGTCCGGCAGCAGGGGAGAGAGGGCGATGATCTTCTGAAAGAGCGCGGCCGCGTTGCGGGCCAGCGCCTGAGCTTCGAGATCTCCAGGCGGCGCATCCGCCTCGAGAACCTCCTCGACGCGTGCCTTGAGGAACGGTTCGCGCTGGACGATCTCCACGGCTCGGAAGCGCGCGATCCCCTGCACCACCAGGCGCAGCGTCCCGTCGGGCTGTCTCATCGCCTTGTGGATCACCGCCGCCGTGCCAACGGGGAACAGATCCCCAGGACCGGGCTCCTCGACGGCCGGATCCCGCTGCGTGATCACGCCGATGAGACGGGAACCCGCGAGGGCCTCCTCCACGAGGCGGACCGAGGGCGCGCGAGCCACGGCCAACGGGAGCACCGCTTGAGGGAAGAGCACCGTCTCCCTCAGGGGCAGGATCGACAGCAGATCGGGAAGCAGCAGGGTTGAATCGGCTTGTGACGTCATGCTGAACCCCTATCGTCAAAACATGTCGAGCGGACGCAGGTGGCCCGAGGCGGCGCGGACCAGCGCCTCCCCGGCGCGTCGCTCACGGTTCTCGCGGGGCTGGGTGGCATCCTCGCGGACATAGACCAGCAGCTCTTCGATCTGCTTCTGCATTTCCAGCATTCTACGCCTCATCTTTAAGATGATCTCCACGCCCGCAAGATTCACCCCCAGGTCCCGCGTGAGGCGGACAACGCGGGCAATCTCCTCCACGTCCTCGGCCGAATACATTCGGGTCCGGCCGACGGTGCGGCTCGGTTGGATCAACCCCTTCTTCTCATAGAAACGGAGGGTCTGAGGGTGTAGCTTCAGCATGTCCGATACCACGCCGATCATGTAGAGCGGTTTGCCCTTGTCCGTCACGCCGCACCCCCCCGAAAGCGCTCGTAGCCCGCGCGCGGCGTCTCCGGCACCAGGCGCTCGATCTCGCGGAACATCGTCTGGGTCCGCGCGTCCAGCCCCCGCGGGACGATCACGCGGACCGTCACGTAGAGATCCCCATTGCCATCGCCGTGGAGCCGACGCACGCCCTTGCCGCGGAGCCGGAACACCTGGCCGCTCTGCGTGCCCGGCGGCAGGACCAGCGCCGCCTCGCCGTCGAGCGTCGGCACCTGAATCCGCGCCCCGAGCACCGCCTCGCCAAGCGTCACAGGCAACTCGCAATGGACGTTGTCGCCCTTGCGCGTGAAGAAGGGGTGCTCGCCGACGCGCGTGATCACGATCAGATCACCGCGCGGCCCGCCGAACGGACCCGCGTGGCCTCCCCCGGGCACGCGGAGCTGCGCACCGGTGTCCACGCCGCCAGGGATCGCAACCGGCACCTCGACGATCTCCGACTCGAGGCCGCGCTCACGGCATGCCCCGCACCCCGCCCCCGCGCACTCCCGACAGGACCGGAAACGCTCCACACTCAACGTCAGGCCGACACCGCGCGCCGCGTCGGCGAACGAGAGGTCCACAGGGACATACACGTCTTCGCCCCGCTGCCCCGGTGACTCCCCTGCCGGCCGGCCGAACGCGCGATGGCCGAAGCGGTCATAGAGAGACCGCGCACCCGGATCGCTGAGAACGCGGTAGGCCTCAGAGATCTCCTCGAATAACCCCCGCGCCGCCGCATCCCAGAAGTTGACGTCGGGAGAGTACTGGCGCGCCAACCGCCGGTAGGCCTGACGGATGTCTCGCTGGCTGGCGCCGACGCTGATCTCCAGCACCGCGTAGTAGTCCCGCCTCACGCCTGCCCTCCTAGTGCCGGGCCAACTAACTTACTTCTTCTCGCCGAGGTCTTCGAACTCGGCGTCCACGACATCCCCCTCGGGCGACTTGGACTTCTGCTGACCCCCACCCTCGGTGCTCGTCGCCCCGGCCTTCGCCTGCGCCTCGCGGTACATGACCTCCGCCAGTTTGTGCGAGACCCTCGTCAGGTTCTCCTGGGCGCGCTTGATCCGGTCGATGTCGTCTCCCTTCAGCGCCTCGCGCGCCTCGTTGAGCGCCTCCTCGATTGCCTTGCGCTCGGCCTCCGGGACCTTGTCGCCGTGCTCGCGGAGCGTACGTTCGGTCGTGTACACGAGCGAGTCCGCCTGGTTACGGGCCTCGATCTCCTCCTTGCGCTGGGCGTCCTCGGCCGCGTGCGCCGTCGCCTCTTTCATCATTCGGTCGATCTCCTCCTTGGTGAGACCGGACGACGCGGTGATCGTGATGTTCTGGTGCTTCCCAGTCGCGGTGTCCTTGGCCGACACATTCAGGATCCCGTTCGCATCAATGTCGAACGCCACCTCGATTTGCGGCACGCCGCGCGGGGCCGGGGGGATGCCGACCAGGTGGAATTTGCCGAGCGTCCGGTTGTCTCGCGCCATGGGCCGCTCGCCCTGGAGCACGTGCACCTCAACCGACGTCTGGTTGTCGGCTGCCGTGGTGAAGATCTCGGACTTCTTCGTCGGGATCGTGGTGTTGCGCTCGATGAGCCGGGTCATCACGCCCCCGAGGGTCTCGATACCGAGCGACAACGGGGTCACGTCGAGCAACAGGAGGTCTTTGACCTCTCCCGTGAGGACGGCCGCCTGAACCGCCGCGCCCACCGCCACCACTTCATCGGGGTTCACCCCCTTGTGGGGCTCCTTTCCGAAGAGGGCCTTAACGGTCTCCTGGACCTTCGGCATTCGGGTCTGGCCGCCCACCAGGATTACCTCGTCGATGTCCTTGGATGTCACCCCGGCGTCCTGCATCGCCTGCCGGCACGGGCCGAGCGTGCGCTCGATCAGGTCCGCCACCAGCGACTCCAGCTTTGCGCGCGTCAGCGTCAGCACCAAGTGCTTCGGCCCGCTTGCGTCCGCCGTAATGAACGGGAGGTTGATCTCGGTCTGGAGCGTCGTCGAGAGCTCGCACTTGGCTTTCTCCGCCGCCTCCTTCAGCCGCTGGAGCGCCATCCGGTCCTTCTTGAGATCGATCCCGTTCTCCCGCCTGAATTCTTCGGCGATCCAGTCGATCACTCGCTGGTCGAAGTCGTCGCCACCGAGATGGGTATCGCCGTTGGTCGCCTTCACCTCGAAGACGCCCTCGCCAATCTCGAGGATCGAGATGTCGAAGGTACCGCCGCCCAGATCATAGACCGCGATGGTCTCATCCTTCTTTTTGTCCATTCCATAGGCGAGCGATGCGGCCGTGGGCTCATTGATGATCCTGAGCACCTCCAGGCCAGCGATCTGGCCAGCATCCTTCGTGGCCTGGCGCTGGCTGTCGTTGAAGTACGCCGGGACGGTGATCACCGCTCTGGTGACCTTCTCTCCCAGGTACGCCTCCGCGGCCTCCTTGAGCTTGCGAAGGATCATGGCCGAGATCTCGGGTGGCGAGTACACCTTGCCGCGTACCTCCACCCGCGCATCCCCGTTGTCGGCCTTCACGACCTTGTACGGGACGAGCTTGGTTTCCTGCAGCACCTCATCGTAGCGGCGCCCCATGAAGCGCTTGATGGAGAAGACCGTGTTCTCGGGGTTCGTAATGGCCTGGCGCTTGGCCACCTGCCCGACCAGGATCTCCCCGTCTTTCGTAAAGCCCACCACAGAGGCGGTGAGGCGGCTGCCTTCCTGGTTGGAAATGACCGTCGGGTCACCGCCCTCCATGACCGCCACCACGGAGTTGGTCGTCCCCAGATCGATACCGATTACCTTCGCCATGTACGTTCTCCTTTCCTCCCATTAAGAAACGGCGGGGCGGGAGGCTTCGCTCTCGCCCCGCCGCCACAAGTGCCGCGAGTAGCTCACAGGACGTCGATCTTGATCTCCTTCGGCTTGACCGCCTCGGCCTTCGGCAGCTTGATCTCCAGCACGCCGTCGCGATAGGTGGCCTTCGCCTTATCGGTCTGGACGGGCAACGGCAGCGGGATGTTGCGCTCGAACTTGCCGAACCAGCGCTCCAGCCGGTGATAGTTCTCGTCCTTCACCTCTTGCAGTTGGGAGCGCTCCCCCTTGACGGTCAGGATATCGTTCGTGATGGATACTTGGACTTCCTTCTCCTTGACGCCGGGGAGTTCGAGCGACACCACCAGAACATCCTTGGTCTCGTACATGTCCGTAGCCGGAGCCCAGACGCGCTCGACGGCGCCCAGCCCCGCCGGACGGCCAAAGAAGCTATCGAACAGCCGATTCACCTCACTCTGAATTTCGCCCAAACCCCGGAGCGGATCCCACCGGTCAAGGGTTGACCCGAACGGACGCCAACACTCAATGGCCATAGTGATCTCCTCCTTCATTCAACATTAATCTGGCTCTGATATCTGAGCGTGTTTATCTTATATCTTATGAGTCGTTTATTGTCAAGTCCTAGCCCAAAAAATACGGCCACAGCCATATTACCCTTTTTTTATTGACCCTTATAAGGGGGGGGTGCTAGGGTCGCCCTGATGAAGTTCGGCTGTCTAGGGTGCCTGGTCCTCATTTCAATCCTGGCAGTGGTGCTGGTTGGGGGCGCAGCCGCCTTATTTTTCGGCGGGTCAATCTTCGAAGCCCCGGCTGTTCCCACGGCGACCTACTCGGCCGCCGACGGCTATCGGGCTCAAGAAAAGCTATTCGAGATCGTCTTGCGGGATTCCGGACGTTCCGCCCGCCGGGACCTGATCGTCATCACGGACCACGAACTGAACGCCTTCCTCGCCACGTACCTTGAGCGGAAAGAGGGACTGCCGCTTTCCCCGCTGGTGGTGAGGCTCCTCCCCGACACGGTGGAGGTGCGAGGGCAGACCGCTTTCAAACATCTCTTCAAGGGTTTCCCCTTCTATTTTCTGCCCGACTACCTTCCCGTCTCGACGATGGACCGCCCCGTATGGGTGACCGTGCGCGGGACGATCGGGTTGGACCGCGACAAGAGCAGGGCAGCACGCAAATACGGCCGGCTAGAGGTCAAGGAGTTCAGCCTGGGCAACCAGGATATGGGAACGTGGCTGCTGGCGCTCCTCTTAGGACAGGAGCGGCTTCGGTGGGAGGTGCCGGCGGTCGTTGAAACGATCAAGATTCAGGATGGAAGAATACTGATCTCCTCGGCAAGGTGATCGGACACCACCAGGTCAGCCGCGGCCGGCGGCCTGGACGAAACGTAGCTGCAGGTCGTAGAGAACCCCTTCCAAGAGGCGGGTTTCCTCCAGAGTACGGTTCCCCTCGGTTTTCTCTTTCAGCAACCTCAGAAGATCAATACTGAACCTGGCCTGAGCGAGATCCATCGGGGCCCGACCGGCCATCGTTTCGGGGGCCTCGCCCAAGTGAAGCAAGGCAGAGTTTGCGAGGAGAAGGAACAGGGAAGCCAGGTCAGGTTCAACGGGCAGCTCGAACGACCCGGCCTGAGCCGCTTCAGGGGGCTCCGGGCTCCGGGGAGGCCTGTCGGATTCCGGGACAGACTCGATTCTCGGCGACCGAATTTGTTCCGCGTCGGCACCCTGCCCACGACGATCCCTTACCTTGAATCCCTCTGCCGGCGTGTCCTCGGATGCCACTGGCGTCCTCAGCGTGGGCGAACTCGCCCCGTGGAGACCGCCCATACCTGAGCATGAATGAAGCAGATGGCCACCATGTCGGCGCGAGCCTATCACACCGGACCCAAGCGGGACAAGGCATGGGCGGCGAAGGAGGTTGGAGGGTAGATTTCTCCTTGTGTATAATGCGGTTACCGTTCTTGGGTAGCCAACATGCCAGACTCTCCCGGGGTTCTCTTCGAGTCCCTCCTTGATCTCATGGCCCGCCTGAGAGGAGACCGCGGCTGCCCCTGGGACCGAGAGCAGACCCGGCGTTCGCTTCAACCCTACCTGATTGAAGAGGCGTACGAGGCCCTGGAAGCCATCGAGGTCGGCCAGCCCGAGGCCATGCTGGAGGAGCTAGGCGACCTCCTGTTCCAGGTAGTGTTTCACGCCCAGATCGCCCGCGAACTGGGCGAGTTCACCATGGCCGACCTGCTTGAGCGGCTGCTGGCGAAGATGGTGCGGCGCCACCCGCACGTCTTCGGTGAGCAGAAGGTGACGAGCCCTAAGGAAGCACTCGCGCAATGGGAACGCATCAAGCACGAAGAGGCGAACGGCAGTGGAGTCCCGCGGTCGATCCTAGATGGGGTGCCGCGAAGCCTTCCGGCGCTGCTGCGAGCCCAGCGCATCCAGGAGAAGGCCGCCCGGGTCGGCTTTGACTGGAAGACGCCCGAGGACGCGTGGGCGAAAGCCAGAGAAGAAGTGCGGGAGATCGACGAAGCCCTCGCCGGGAGCGAACCGGCCAAACTCCGGGAGGAGCTCGGAGACCTGCTGTTCGCGACGGTCAACGTCGCCCGCCTGCTGGGTCTCGATGCCGAGGGATGCCTCCAGCAGGCGGTCGAAAAGTTCCGTCGTCGGTTCACGCTCATGGAGGCCCAATTCGCGGCTGAAGGGAAGCGCCTGTCCGAGATGTCCCTCGAAGAGATGGACCGAGTCTGGGAGGAAAGCAAAACCCGAGAAGGAGATCCCGGTGCGCCGGGGAGTGGGCGAGCATGAAGGTCAAAGTTGGTAAGACTGACCTCCTGATTGAACGGGGCGACCTCACCGAATTGGAGGTGGACGCCATCGTCAACGCGGCCAACTCGCATCTCTGGATGGGAGCCGGCGTCGCGAGCGCCATCAAGCGAAAGGGAGGAGTCATTATCGAAGAGGAAGCGGTCCGCCAGGGCCCGGTCGAAGTGGGCGAAGCGGTGATCACCACGGCGGGTAATCTGCCCGCCACACACGTGATCCACGCCGCCGCCATGGGGCAGGATTTAAAAACCGACGCCAACAAGATCGCCCAGGCTACCCGCTCGAGTCTCGCCATTGCCAACAAGCACAAGCTTTCCTCCATTGCTTTCCCCGCCCTGGGAACGGGGGTCGGCGGCTTCCCTCCCGCGCAGGCCGCCGAGGCGATGTTGGGCGCAGTGCTCTCCCACATCGAGGGTGGAAACACCAGCCTCAGGAAGATTGTTTTCGTCCTGTATCAGGAAGAGGCCTGGAAGGCGTTTACCGACACCTTGAATCGCCTGCGCGGAGGGAAGTAAGAGCGAAGGTGGCAGTTTCCTCCTGTCGATCTTCTGACGATTCCAACCGTGACACTCAGGTCCACGCGTGTGTCAGCACGACACTATTCCGCCCAATTTTCATGGGCTCCGATGACGAAAGAACAATATTTCAAGACACTTACGTCTGGTGGGGAATCCTGGCATCCTCCCTGCAGATCAAATCCCCCCGGGGCCAATCTTAGAAGGGCGTAAACCGCGCAGGCACCGAGAAAATTGGTGGATGAGAGCCGGGACGTTACCCAGAAGAGCCGTTGGGGTTAGCCATTGCCGACGGCCAGCAGATCTCCCTTTCATGCCCTTCCTCGCTCGCGGAATGGGCTTTCTCGCTTTGTCCTGGACCGGCGAGGCCCGCTAGGATTTACAAAATGCGTAGAACGGGCCGCGTGAGTTACACTATCCGGAATCACGCCTGACCATGTTGAAAACGCTTCATGGCACAGAGTAAAGTCGGACAACCAGTTAGTCGACGCCTGGGCGATCTTCTCGTCAACGAGGGGCTTATCTCCCAGGAGCAGCTGCAACGGGCTCTCTCCGAGCAAAAGGGCTCCAACGAGAAGCTCGGGACGATCCTCGTCCGGCTGGGGTCCATCCACGAAGATCAGCTGATCGGCTTTCTCTCCCGCCAGTACGGCATCCCCTCGATCACGCTTTCTCAACTCGACATCGACCCCGACGTTGTTAAGCTGGTCCCGGCCCAAATCGCCAGGAAGTACGAAGTGCTTCCCGTGAAGCGGACGGGCAACGCGCTCACGCTGGCGATGGCCGACCCGACGAACGTCTTCGCCCTGGACGACGTCGCCTTCATGACCAACCTCCAGGTGCTCCCGGTCGTGGCCTCCCAGGGGGCCATCCGCCAGACCATCGAACGCATCTATGAACCACAGTCCTCGGCCCTCAGCGAGGTCATCACCGCCATGGAGGGGGAAGCCCCCGACGTGGAGCTCGTGGAGGGCGGGGAGGACGCCGCCCCGTCGAAGGTAGACATCTTCGAGCTCAAGGACGCCTCCGAGGAGGCGCCGGTCGTCAAGCTCGTGAACCTCATCCTGACCGACGCCATCCGCCGAGGGTCTTCCGACATCCACCTGGAGCCGTACGAGAAGGTCTTCCGGGTCCGCTACCGCATTGACGGGGTCCTCCAGGAGATGATGGCGCCGCCGAAGCGGCTGGAGGCCGCGCTCCTGTCGCGCGTGAAGATCATGGCCAACCTCGATATCGCTGAGCGCCGGCTCCCCCAGGACGGCCGGATCAAGATTCGGTACTCGAATCGGGAGATCGACCTCCGCGTCTCGTCGCTTCCGACGATCTTTGGCGAGAAGATCGTCATGCGAATTCTGGACAAGGAGGCCCTCACCCTCGACCTGGCGAAGCTCGGGTTCGACGACTGGAGCATGGAGAACTTCAAGAAGGCGATCCACCAGCCCTACGGGATGGTCCTGATCACGGGGCCGACCGGCTCCGGGAAGACGACAACCCTCTACTCCGCCATCCACACGATCAACTCCCCCGACATCAACATCATGACCGCGGAAGACCCCGTGGAGTACAACCTGAAGGGGATCAACCAGGTCCAGATCAACGAAGAGATCGGGCGCACGTTCGCGGCGGTTCTGCGGTCGTTCCTCCGCCAGGACCCCGACGTCATCCTGGTGGGCGAGACCCGCGACCTCGAGACCGCCCAGATCGCCATCCGGGCAGCGCTGACCGGGCACCTGGTGTTCTCCACCCTTCACACCAACGACGCCCCAGGCACTATTGCTCGGCTCCAGGACATGGGAATCCCGCCCTTCCTGGTGGCCTCCTCCGTCCTCATGGTGATGGCCCAGCGCTTGGCGCGCCGAGTCTGCAAGGAGTGCCGCGACCCCTACGAGGCCGACGAGGAGAGCCTGACGCCCTACGGGCATGTCCCCCAGGGGCTGGGGAAGGTGACGATTTACAAAGGAAAGGGCTGTCAGGCGTGCAACTTTACGGGGATGAAGGGCCGAACCGCCATCTACGAGGTCATGCCGGTGACCCCCGAGATCCGCGAACTCATTCTTCGCGGCGCAAACTCGACCGAACTCCGCGACCTGGCGACGCAGCAGGGAATGAAGACCCTCCGCCAGGCGGGGCTCATGAAGGTTCTTGAAGGACAGACCACTGCGGAGGAGATTCTCCGCGTGACCCTCGGCTGAGCGTGACACGGAGCCGCTGGAGCTTTGACTCAATCATAAACTCCGAATAGGGGGACGGTGATACATGGCCGCAACGATGCACGAGCTGCTGACCATCTTGATCGACCGCGGGGGGTCCGACCTCCACATCACTACCGGGACGTATCCGCAGATCCGGCTGCACGGGAGGCTGGTCCCGCTCACAGAGTTCGAAGTGCTGACCCCCCAGGACACGCAACGGCTGGCCTACAGCGTCCTGAACGAAGCACAAAAGCAGAAGTTCGAGGAGGACAACGAGCTGGACCTCTCCTTCGGCATCCAGGGGCTGGCCCGCTTCCGCTGCAACGTGTTCCGGCAGCGCGGGGCGGCAGCCGCGGCCATCCGCGTGATCCCGTTCAAGATCCGCAGCTTCGAGGACCTGGGCCTTCCCGCGGTCGTCGCGCAGCTCGCCGAGCGCCCGAAGGGCCTGGTGCTCGTCACCGGACCGACCGGAGCCGGGAAGTCCACGACGCTCGCGGCCATGATCGACAAGATCAACAACGAACGCTCCGACCACATCGTCACGATCGAGGATCCCATCGAGTTCGTCCACCAGCACAAAAAATGCATGGTGAATCAACGCGAGGTCTTCTCTGACACCCACTCCTTCACCAGCGCGCTGAAATACGTCCTCCGCCAGGATCCCGACGTCGTGCTCATCGGTGAGATGCGCGATCTGGAAACGATCGCGGCGGCCCTGACGATCGCGGAGACCGGCCACCTCACGCTGGCGACCCTGCACACCAACTCGTGCGCCCAGACCATGAACCGCATCATTGACGTTTTCCCTCCCCATCAGCAGCCCCAGGTCCGGTCCCAGCTCTCGTTGGTGCTGGAAGGCGTGCTCTCGCAGGCGTTGATCCCGCGAGCCGACGGACGGGGCCGGGTGATGGCGCTGGAGATCATGATCAACACCCCCGCAATCCGGAACCTGATCCGAGAAGAGAAGATCCACCAGATCTACTCCGCCATGCAGGCGGGGACGAAATTCGGGATGCAGACCATGAACCAATCGCTGGCCTTACTGGTGCAGCGAGGCCTCATCAGCCGCGACGAGGGCCTGAACCGGTCCACGCTGCCCGATGAGCTCAACCAGCTCCTGGCCGGGACGGGGGCGCGCGCCGTCGCGGAAGCGACCCCGTTCGCGAGGCGCTGAGGAGGGAGCGCAATGGCGGTCTTTGCGTATCAGGGACGCACCACCCAGGGCTCCACGGCCGGAGAGATCGAGGCGCCGGATCGCACGGCGGCCGTCGCCGAGCTCCGCCGCAAGGCCATCCTCGTCACCTCCATCAAGGAAAAGGCCGGCGGCCCGGCGCGGACCGGGGTTCGCGGGCGTCTTGGCGGGAAGGTCAAGGACAAAGAGATGGCCATCTTCACCCGTCAGTTCTCGACCATGGTGGACGCGGGCCTTCCCTTGGTACAGTGCCTGTCGATCCTTGCCGAGCAGAGCGAGTCGAGGATTCTCCGGACGGTGACCACCAAGGTGGCCGGGAACGTGGAAGCAGGCTCGACCCTAGCCGACGCCCTGCGCAGGCACCCGAGGACATTCGATGAGCTCTTCGTGAACCTGGTGGAGGTCGGGGAGGCGGGCGGTATCCTGGATACGGTGCTCCAGCGTCTCTCCGTGTACATCGAAAAGGCGGCGGCTCTCAAGCGAAAAGTGAAATCTGCGATGATCTACCCCGCGACCATCGTGGGGGTCGCCTTCATCGTCGTGATCTTCATGCTCACGTTCGTGATCCCGACCTTCGCGAAGATGTTCTCCCAGATGGGGGCGGACCTCCCCCTGCCGACGGTGATCGTCATCAGGCTGTCGGACTTTGTCCAGCGCTTCTGGTGGCTCGTCCTCGCGGGGGCGGTGGGTATCGTAGTGGGTATCCGCGCCTACTACAGGACCGAGGGCGGAAAATCGGTCATTGACGCGCTCCTCCTCAAGCTCCCTGTGTTCGGCACGCTCATCCGAAAGGTGGCCGTGGCCCGCTTTACCCGGACCCTCGGCACGCTGGTCTCCTCCGGCGTTCCCATCCTTGAAGGACTCCGCATCACTGCCCGGACGGCGGGCAACAGGGTTGTGGAGAAGGCGGTCTTGGACACCCGGGCTTCGGTGACCGCCGGAAAAACGCTGGCGGAGCCCCTCAAGGCCTCCACGGTCTTTCCCCCCATGGTGGTCCAGATGATCTCGGTGGGCGAGCAGACAGGGGCCCTGGACGCGATGCTCAACAAGATCGCCGACTTTTACGATGACGAGGTGGACACCGCGGTCACCGCGCTCACCGCCCTGCTCGAGCCGCTCATGATCGTGTTTCTGGGCGTGGTCATCGGCGGCCTGGTCATCGCGATGTACCTCCCGATCTTCCGGCTGGTGACTCTCGTCAAGTAGCGCACGGCGGTGCTCGAGGTCCCCAACCTCTCAGCGGCCCTCCGCGGACTCAGCGTGGTCCGGCTGCTAGCAGCCGGCCTCCTTTTCGGGATCGCCGGGGTGCTGGCGTTGTGGGGTGGGCTCCTCTACCCTTTTCTCCCGCTCGCGCTCTGCCTCACGGGCGCGATGACCGCCTCGGGAACCTTCCTCCTCCTCAAGCCCAGCCCCGGGAGCCTCCGGCGGTTTGCCTGGCTTCAGCTGATCTTCGACACAGCCCTGGTGACGGCCATCGTCGCGCTCACCGGGGGACCACGGAGCGTTTTCGCGTTCCTCTACGTGCTCGTGGTGACGGCGGCCTGTGTCCTTCTCGCGCGACCGGGAGGGCTCGTCATCGCCGGCCTCTCGAGCCTCCTCTACACGGGCCTCGTGCTGGGCCGCTGGGGCTTCTCCGTGAGTGCGCTCGCGGAGCACGCGGAGGTTTCCGGCCTAGAGATCATGACGATGTTCCTCAACACCGCCGCCTTCCTCGTTGTCGCCGTCCTCGCCGGCTCGCTGGCGGGGCAGTACCACGCGGCGCATCGGACCCTCGAAAACCAGCGCGAGGACCTCTCCGACCTCCACGCCTTCAAGGACCTGATCTTCGAATCCATGGGCTCGGGTCTCGTCGGCATGGATCTGGACCGGCGGATCACGGCGATGAACCGCGCCGCCGAGGAGATCACCGGCTACGAATCCCGGGAGGCGACGGGGCGTCTCTGGGAATCCATCTTTGGTGATGAGATCCCCCGGGAGGAAGTCGAGCGCTCCACGCGCCTTGAGGGTTGGCAGGTCCGGCGGCACGAGATGCGGTTCCGGCGTAAGGACGGGCGCGAAGTGCCCCTGGGGATTTCATTCTGGCCCGTCCGCTCGGGCCGAGGGGACCTGGCGGGGATCATCGGCGTGTTCCAGGACCTCTCCGCCATCAAAGAGATGGAAGAGCGAATGCGGCGGGCGGACCGCCTGTCCGCGATCGGGCGCCTGGCTGCCAACATCGCCCACGAGATCCGGAACCCTTTGGCCTCTCTTTCTGGCGCCATCGAGGTGCTGACCCGCGAGCTGTCTCTCGACAAGAACCAAGACCGCCTCGTGCAGGTGGTGCTCCGGGAATCCGACCGGCTCAACCAGATCATCAAAGAGTTCCTGGACTACGCGCGACCCGCCTCCCTTCGTCCCCTGCCCGTGAACGTGGGAGAGGTGCTTGACGAGGTCCTCCTCCTGCTCGAGCACCGGGCCCTCCCGGCCCATCTCAAAATCGTGCGGGAGTACGACGCCGACGTGTCGGCCGTCCTGGATCCCCAGCAGTTCCGCCAGGCCATCTGGAACCTCTGCATCAACGCCCTGGAGGCCATGCCGGACGGAGGGGAACTGCGAATCGGGGCCGGGATCGCGACCCATCGGAACAGGCGGAAGCTGGAGGTCTGGGTCGCCGACACCGGCAGCGGGATCAACTCGGAGAGCCTCCCGCACATCTTCGAGCCCTTTTTCTCGACCAAGCCCGAGGGCAGCGGGATGGGCCTCGCGGTGGTCCATCGCATGGTCCAGGACCACGGTGGCGACGTCGAGGCGCGGAGCGACCCCGGCGGCGGGACCACCTTCACGCTGCGCCTCCCCCTCGCGGAAGCCGATCAGCGCACCTGAGGAGCCCCATAATGGCGGACGCCAGAATTCTCGTCGTAGATGACGAACGGAGCATGCGCGAGGTGCTGTTCAGCATGCTCAAGAACGAAGGATACGACGTCGCCGTCGCCGAAGGAGGCGAGGCCGCCATCGAGGCGGTGCGGCGCGAGACCTTCGACGCGATCATCACGGATGTCCGCATGCCGAAGGTGGACGGACTTCAGGTGCTCAAGGCCACGAAAGAGTTGTCCCCGAGCACGGTGGTGATCATGATCACGGCGTTTGGCTCCTCCGAGACCGCCGTGGAGGCCATGAAGCTCGGCGCCTACGATTACATCACCAAGCCGTTCAAGTACGACGAGGTCACGCTCAACATCAAGCGGGCCTTGGAGCGCAAGCGCCTCCGGGACGAAAACCTCAACCTCAAGCGGCGACTGGAAACGCAATACCGGTTCGAGAACATTATCGGCAAGAGCGCCAAGATCGTGGAGGTCTTCGATACGATCCGGAAAATCGCCGACAGCTTCTCTACCGTGATGATCACCGGCGAAAGCGGGACCGGCAAGGAGTTGGTGGCCCAGGCGATTCACGTCAACAGCCCGCGACGGGACAAGCCATTCATTTCGGTCAACTGCGGCGCCATCCCCGAAGGACTGATGGAGTCGGAACTCTTCGGCCACGTCAAAGGCGCCTTCACGGGAGCCGTGGTCAACAAGGTCGGCCTCTTCTCCGCCGCCGATGGCGGGACGCTCTTTCTGGACGAGATCACCGAGATTCCGTCCTTGCTCCAGGTGAAGCTTCTCCGGGCGATCCAGGAGCGGGAAATCCGGCGCGTGGGGGACACCAAGGATATCAAAGTGGACGTGCGGCTCATCGCCGCGACCAACAAGGACCTGGAGTCCGCCGTGGGCGACGGCACCCTCCGGGAGGATCTCTTTTACCGGCTGAACGTGATCCCCATTCACATCCCGTCGCTCCGGGAACGTGGTGAGGACATCCCGCTTCTCGTGGCCCACTTCCTCCAGAAATTCGGCAAGGAGCTGGGCAAGGAAGTCCGGGGGGTGTCCGCTGAGGCGTTGGCCCTCCTCGAGCAGTACCACTGGCCGGGCAACATCCGGGAACTCGAAAACGTGGTGGAGCGAGCCCTCGTCCTGGGGACTGGGGACATGCTGAGCCTGGAGTCGCTGCCGGAGGCAGTCCGCCGGCAGCGCCCACCACGGGGCGCTGACCTCGACCTCCCGGAAGCAGGGTTGGACCTGGACGCCGCGCTCGATCAGATCGAGCGGAGGATCCTCGAGAAAGCTCTCGAGCGGACAAAGGGCGTCCAGACGCGGGCCGCTGAACTGCTCCACCTCAGTTTCCATCAGTTCCGCTACAAGCTTCAGAAACACAACCTTGGCCGAAGCCGGGACATCTCTCCGGACAAATGACGTTTTGAACCCCTCATAGCAAATTCCGTCAACCTCCCGCGCACAACGACTACAAAAAACCAGAGTCAATTCCTCGAAAAGTTAACCTTTCTAGGCCCTTGCCTCCGGACCGAGATGACCATGGACCGGTGGCATCAAACGTGCAGTTCTGCCCGGAGAAGGTGAATCGTATGTTTGTTCGATATCGGTTTGCACTGGCGGGAATGCTCCTGGTCAGCGTGGCCACGCTGATCCCCCTCGCCT
>JACQCL010000092.1 GCA_016201645.1 Candidatus Rokuibacteriota bacterium | reverse complement strand
GGGCTCCGCCGAGCACCACCGGGAAGCCGAGCGCCTCGGCAAGCCGATGGAGGTCGCCATCGCTCTCGGCGGCGACCCGGCGACGATCTACACGGGCTCCGCGCCCCTGCCGCCAGGGATCGACGAGATCGTCTTCGCGGGCTGGCTCCGCGGCGCCGGGGTCGAAATGGTCAAGTGCAAGACCATTGACCTCGAGGTGCCGGCCCACGCCGAGATCGTGCTCGAGGGCTTCGTGGATCCGAAGGAGCGCCGGCGCGAGGGACCGTTCGGCGACCACACCGGCTACTACTCGCTGGCCCGGGACTACCCGGTCTTTCACCTCACCGCCATGACGCACCGGCGGCAGCCGATCTACCCAACGATCATCGTGGGCCGCCCACCCCAGGAGGATTACTGGCTCGGCAAGGCGACGGAGCGTCTCTTTCTACCGATCATCCGCACGGTCCTGCCCGAGGTGGTGGACATCAACATGCCCGCCGAGGGAATCTTTCAGAACCTCGTGATCGTCTCCATCAAGAAGCGCTACCCCGGACAGGCACGCAAGGTGATGTACGCCCTCTGGGGCATGGGGCTCATGATGCTCGCGAAGACCATCGTCGTCGTGAGCGAGCACGTGAACGTCCACGATCTCTCCGAGGTCGCGTGGCGGGCGACGGGCAACATCGACCCGAAGCGCGACGTGGTCATCCTGGAGGGCCCCATGGACGACCTGGACCACGCGGCCCTCCGGCACCGATACGGGGGCAAGCTCGGGGTCGATGCCACGGAAAAAGGTCCGCTGGATGACATCACTCAGGACTGGCCCGAAGAGATCGTGATGAGCGACGAGGTCAAGGCGCTCGTTACCCGCCGCTGGCGCGAATACGGATTTTGAAGCTCCGCTACTTTCTTGACGCCATAAAGTTCGAGCACACCGTCTTCGCCCTTCCCTTCGCGTACGTGGCGATGGTGCTGGCGGCCGGCGGCTGGCCGGGCTGGCGGGTAGTGATCTGGGTCACGCTCGCCATGGTCGGCGGACGTACCCTCGCCATGAGCACGAACCGGCTGGTGGACCGGGCCATCGACGCCCGTAATCCCCGGACGGCCGGCCGGCACCTGCCGCGCGGCCTCTTGAAGCCGTTGGAGTTCGGCGCCGTGGCGCTCGTGTCGGCGCTGCTGCTCCTGGTCTCGGCCTGGCAGCTCAACCCGCTCTGTCTCAAGCTCTCCCCGCTGGCCCTCCTCTTCCTCGTCGGCTACCACTACACGAAGTACTTCACCTGGACGTCCCACTGGATCCTCGGCTTCACAGACGGGATCGCCGCGGCTGGCGGATGGATCGCGGTGCGAGAGGCCTTCGACCTCCCGGCGTTCCTCCTGTGGTTCACCGTGACGGTCTGGATCGCCGGGTTCGACCTGATCTATGCCTGCCAGGACGTCGAATTCGATCGCGCGGAGCACCTCTACTCCTTCCCCGCCCACTTTGGGATCGCCGCCGCGCTCAGGGCGGCGCGCGTCTGCCACGTGCTCACGGTGCTCGCCCTTGCGGCCGTGGGTTGGACGCTGGCGCTCGGGTGGGGCTACTGGATCGGATGGGTGGCGGTGGTCGGCCTCCTGATCTACGAACACTCCTTGGTCTCCCCCACCGACCTCTCCCGCGTGGATATCGCCTTCTTCAACGTGAACGGCTACATCGCCGTCGTGGTGTTTCTCTCGACCTTGGCGGGCCTGTGGCGATGACGCCGCCGCCCCCTCACCTAAATCCTCTCCCCCCCGGGGGGAGAGGGCCGGGTGAGGGGGACAAGGCGCGGCTCGTCCGGGAGATGTTCACCCGCATCGCGCGGCGCTACGACCTCATGAACCGCCTGATGACCTTCGGCCGTCATCAGGCCTGGCGGCGCGTCGCGGCGCGCCTCGCGGACGCTCAGCCGGGGGGGCTCGCGCTGGACGTGGCGACGGGAACGGGCGACCTGGCTCTCGCGTTACTCGGCCAAACTCACATGCGCCACGTCGTTGCGATGGATTTCTCCGACGGCATGCTCGAGGTCGGGCGGGAGAAACTCCAGCGGAAGGAGGCTGGCAGGCGCGTGAGCCTGCTGGTCGCCGACGCCCTCCTCCTTCCCTTCCCGGATAAGACCTTCGCCTGCGTCACGTCGGCGTTCCTCCTCAGGAACCTGGCCGACCTCACTCAGGGTCTCGCCGAGATGCGCCGCGTCACGCAAGCGGGCGGCAAGGTGGTCGCGCTGGAAATCACCCAGCCGACTTTCCCGGGGTGGAGCGGCCTGTTCGCCTGGTACTTTAAAAGCCTCGTGCCGTGGCTGGGCGGGATCGTCGCCCGCGACCGGGAAGCCTACACCTATCTTCCGCGGTCAGTCGAACGATTCCTCTCGCCGCGCGAACTGACTCGCCTCATGGAGGAGGTCGGGCTCAGAAACGTGAGCTGCCGGCGCCTCGGGCTCGGGACGGTGACGGTGCACACCGGCACCGCCTAGAAACAAAAGGCCCTCCGGAAAGACCCGGAGGGCCCTGCACGCAGGGAAGGAATTACGTCTCGGGGCTCCCGGACTCGTCCCAAGCCCGGCGGACCACCACGATCTTCTCGGGGCGCCCCGCCTTCGACTCGACCTTGATAATGTCCCCGGGGTTGATCAGGCCGAGATCGGCGCGCGACTCCTCCTCCGTGACCACCAGGGACCCCTGGCAGGTGAGGTCGGTGCACATCTCGGAGTCGTCGCGGACGCGCAGACGGCCAGCCGCCTTGTCCACTTCCACGACTGTGAGCCGGCTCTTCTGGATGAGATCTGTCAGGCTCTGAGCCATAGCTGATCCCCCTTTAATGGTGAGGGTGAATGGCCTATGGATGACCTTCTTATACCAAATGGCCCAAAGCCGGGCAAGCGGAAATTTGTGCTATCATGAGCGCGGAAAGTCCGCGTCGTCCAGAGGATTTTATGAATCTCGCCGCGCGGTTTACGTTTGACGCTGCCCACCGGATTCTGGGCCATCCGGGCAAGTGCGCGTACCTTCACGGCCACACCTACCATCTGGAGGCGACCGTGACGGCGGAGCGTCTCGACCCGCTCGGGATGGTCATAGACTTCGACGATTTCCGGGCGCTGGTTCGCAAGGCGGTTCTCGACCGATGGGATCACGCGACGCTCCTTTCAGAGCAGGACCCGCTTGTCCCGGCGATTTCCACTGTTCAGGCGGAGGCCCCGGACAAAGTCGTCAGCTTTCGGAACAACCCTACCGCCGAGGTCTTGACCCGCGAGGCGTGGGAGGCCATCAGCCACGCGCTGCCCTCAGCCCTCAGGCTCCTCCGGGTCCGAATCGAAGAGACTCCCGCGTGCTCCAGCGAACTCAGCGCGGACAACCTCTGACCGGCAGAATCGCCGAGTGTTTCTTCTCCATCCAGGGAGAAGGCGTCACCGCAGGCACGCCCGCGGTGTTCATCCGTCTCCAGGGCTGCTCGGTCGGCTGCCAGTGGTGCGACACCAAGTACTCCTGGGACCCGGCAGCCGGCCGCGAGGTGACGCTGAACGACCTCGTTGAAGAGGCTTCTGGCTTCCCATGCCGCCGGGCGGTCATCACGGGTGGCGAGCCGTTGGAGTCCTCCCTCTTCTCCTCGCTGGTCGAAGCTCTCAAGGCGCGGGGGTTTACGCTGGAGGTGGAGACCTCCGGCACGCTCCCGCCGCCCTCCGTGCCGGTGGATCAGTGGAACGTCTCTCTGAAGTTAGCGGGGTCCGGTGTCCCCGAGCCGAAGCGAATCAGGCCGGAGGCGATCCGCCAGTTCCTCGGGCTCAGGGCGTGGTGGAAATTCGTCGTCGTGGATGCCCCGGACGTGGCCGAAGTATTGCGCTTGGCGGAGAGGTTCGCGATCCCGCGCGGGCGCACCCTCCTCATGCCCGAGGGCATCCGCCGGGAAGAAATCCTGGAGCGCTCGCCGTGGGTCTGGGAAGAGTGCAAGCGCTACGGCTTCAGGTATTCGCCGCGACTGCACATCTTGCTCTGGGGC
>JACQCL010000079.1 GCA_016201645.1 Candidatus Rokuibacteriota bacterium | reverse complement strand
GGGCGACTTTGCCACCGAGCTCCCCTTCGGCAACGAGACGTTCAACGTGGTGGTGGCGGGAGAGACGCTCGAGCACGCGCCGTTCCCGTCGGTCCTCCTCGCTGAGGTGCGTCGCGTGCTCGTTCCTGGCGGGCTCTTCGTCGGGTCCGTCCCGAATGCGTACCGCTACCGCAACCGATTCGACGTCCTGCTCGGAAGGCCCATCGACACTGATCCGACCCACCTCCAGTTCTTCTCCCTGGCCTCTCTCCGGGCGCTCCTCGCGAAACACTTCGAGGTCGAAGAGATCGTGCCGGTGCGGGGAAAGTGGTCTGCCCGATGGCCCTCGCTCTTCGCGCACAAGCTCGCGTGGCGGTGCAGGCGGACTGACCCGACTCGAATTGTCACTGGACCATGAGCTGACAACAGCAGGCTGGTGGCCGCGGACTTATAAGAGTCGCTTAAACCCCGCCGCCCCTGAGTCGTGATCGGGACAGGTGCACATATACCGCGGGCCCCAGACTATCGGGCCATTATGATAAGGGCAATGGGGCAGTCTCGTCGGCTGAACCGACGTGAGGCGGGCCGTCTGATGCTGCTCCCGCCCATCGTGCTCCTGCTCATCCTGCTCCCGCTTGCCGCCCGCGTCGACACCGCCTCCGCCCAGGTCCCCGCCCGTGTCAAGCCCCCCCTCACTCACATCGACGCCGAGAGCCGGACGTATGTCGAGGCCGGCGCCGAGGCTCCCTTGCGGGGCAACGGCCCCTTGACCGGCTACGGCTATCTTTTTCTCACCCGGCCGCACTTCCTCGATCAGGACCTCTACCTGCGCCTGGTCGTCGCGCCGGTCTACCTCACATCGGAGCTGATCCGCGACCGCTGGCCCACCTCGGACAGCGCCGTCGGTGTCGGCCTCGGCGGCGGGCTCTACGCCAACAGCCACGCCGAGTTCCGGGGCGGTCGCTTCGAAAAAGGCGAGTCGTTCTCCGGTCACTCGGCCGAGGCGATGCTAACCTACTACCTGCGTGGTCCGAACATCGGAGGCTTCCTGCCCGTCGAGGGCCAGCTCCGCGCGCATCCCCAGTACGCCGTGTATGACCGCAGGAGCGACACCGCGCGCCGCTTCCGCCTGCCCGAAGACTCCGCGATCTACGGCGGGCGCGCGGGGGTTCGCCTGGGCGGCGTGCCTCCGGACCTCTTCCCCAACGCCGCCATGGAGCTGTCGTTGTGGCACGCCGTCAGCTACCGGGACGCGGCCGGCCGCTACGGCCTCCCGGAGCGACTCCAGGAGACCGAGCACCTCACGCAACGGACGTGGGCCCGCGCGGGCGAGATCTTCACGTTCGGGGGAACACAGGCGAGCATGTTCCTGAACGCGGGCGTCGCCGAGGATAGCGACTCGCTCTCGGCGTTCCGCCTGGGTGGCGGCCTCCGCCTGCGTGCCGAATTCCCCCTGCTGCTGCACGGCTACAACGTCGAGGAGATCTTCGCGCGGCGCTACTGGCTGGCGAACGTTTCGTACCGCTTTCCGATCTGGCCCGGGCAGGACCGCGTCCACCTCGAGCTCCTGGGCGACTACGCGCGGGTCGACTACGTCCGGGGCCATCACCTGCCCCACAGCGGTCTCGCCGGCGTCGGCGCCAACCTCTCTTTCGCCCTCACGAAGCGCATCACGCTGGTCGTGGGGTATGGCTACGGCGTCGACGCGCCACGCAACCACGGCTTCGGCGGCCACGAGGCCAGCACGCTGTTCGAATTCAAGTATTAGCTGGGCATTCGGCACGCCGTGTGTGCTGGGGTCGGGCGGCCAGCCGCGTGCCCGCCTCCCGTGATGCGTCGTAAGCGCGGGGCGCTCGCCGAATGACCCTACCCAGAGCCTCCAAGCAGGTGACGAACGCGAAGCCCAACGAGACGCGGAGCGACCCTGAGACTGCAATTCATTCCCCGGAGATCGGGCGAAACCGACGTTCGTGCCGCATAGTGGTGGCCCCAACGGGATTCGAACCCGTGTTTTCGGATTGAGAGCCCGATGTCCTAGTCCCCTAGACGATGGGGCCGCAAGGCGGAGGGGGAAGTGGCTGGGGGAGGAGGATTCGAACCCCCGCTACGTGGTCCAGAGCCACGCGTCCTACCACTAGACGATCCCCCAGTGCGGAAGTCATTACAGCACAGGGGGTTAGGGGTGTCAATAAACCGCGGGCGAAAAGCGATCAGCGGACCGCAGACTTCAGAGATTTGCTCGGCTTGAACCGCGGGACGCGCGTGGCCGGGATCTTCATCGCTTTCCCGGTCCGGGGGTTTCTCCCGTTCCGGGCTGAACGCCGCGCGACACCGAAGGTCCCGAACCCGGCGATGGTCACGCGGCGCCCCTTCCTGAGCGACTCGCGGATTGCGGCGAGGAACGCGGTGATGGCTCGTTCAGCCGAGGCCTTCGTGCTGCCGGTGGCTTTCGCGGTCGCGGCCACGAGCTCTGCCCTGGTCATGCTGGTCCCTCCCTCTGTTCGTCCCAGCCGTCGCGGCGATACGCTTCGATATACCCGAAGTGGGGCGAAGGTGTCAATAGGGTCCCGCCTGCTATAATGGGGCGGCGCCATGCCCTTCACCGACCTCCGCCACTTTATCTCCCACCTGGAATCGCGGGGCGAGCTGCGCCGGATCACCGTGCCGGTCAGTCGGGACCTGGAAATCCCCGAGATCACCGATCGCATCTCCAAAGGGCCCGACCGCCAGAACACGGCGCTCCTCTTCGAGCACGTTGAGGGCTTCGAGCTGCCCGTGCTCATCAACGCCTTCGGGTCGGCGCGACGGATGGCGTGGGCGCTGGGCGTCGAAGACCTCAACGAGCTGTCGGCGCGGGTCGAGAAACTGCTCGATCTCAAGATGCCGGGAACGTTCTTCGACAAGCTCAAGAAGCTGGGAGATCTCTTCGACCTCGCGAAGGCCGGACCTAAGCGTGTGGGCGTGGGCCCCTGCCAGGAGGTGGTGGAGACGCGGAGCCCCTCGCTGAAGTCGCTCCCGGTCCTTCAGTGCTGGCCCAAGGACGCGGGCTACTACATCACGCTCCCCCTGGTCTTCACCCGAGACCCGGAGAGCGGCGCGCGGAATGTCGGGATGTACCGGCTCCAGGTCTTCGACGACCGGACGCTCG
>JACQCL010000078.1 GCA_016201645.1 Candidatus Rokuibacteriota bacterium | reverse complement strand
CGGTGTTGGCGAGGACGGTCAGCGTCCGGAGGCCGAGGAAGTCCATCTTGAGGAGGCCGATTTTCTCGATGGGCCCCATGGCGTACCCGGTCACCACCTCGTTCCGCTTCGGGTCCTTGTAGAGAGGGGCGTGCTCGATCAGCGGCTCGTCCGAGATCACGACGCCAGCGGCATGCTTGGAGGCATGGCGGGTGAGCCCCTCGAGGGATTTGGCAATCTCCCACAGCTCAGCGAGCTCCGGCCGGCTGCGAATCGCTTCCGCGAGGGCGGGCGATTGCTGGAGCGCATCGTCGAGAGTGATGTTGAGCGGGAACGCGGGAACGAGCTTGGCGATCCGGTCCACCTCGTTGTACGGCATCCCGAGCACGCGCCCCACGTCCCGGATCGCGGCCTTGGCCCCGAGGGTGCCGAAGGTGATGATCTGCGCCACGTTGTCTCTGCCGTACTTCTCGGCGACGTACTCGATCACCTCGTCCCGCCGGTCGTCGGCGAAGTCGATGTCCATGTCGGGCATCGAGATCCGCTCCGGGTTGAGAAAACGCTCGAAGAGGAGACTGTAGCGGATCGGGTCGATGTTCGTGATGGCCAGCGCATAGGCGACCAGCGAGCCGGCTGACGAGCCCCGCCCGGGCCCGACGGCAATCCCGCGCTCTTTCGCGTAGCGGATGAAGTCCCACACCACGAGGAAGTAGCCCGCGAAGCCCATCTTCTCGATGACCGCGAGCTCCTGCGTGAGCCGCTTCGCCACGGGCTCGGGAGGCGCGGCTCCGTACCGGCGCCGGAGTCCCTCCCAGGCGAGGTGCTGCAGGTAGCTTTCCAGCGTGTGCCCATCGGGAACCTGGTAGCGCGGGAGGTGGAACCGGCCGAAACTGAGCTCGAGATTACAGCGCTCCGCCACGGCCAGAGTGTTGCGGCAGGCCTCCGGGAGGTCGGCAAAGACCCGATGCATCTCCTCGGCCGACTTCAGGTAGAACTGATCGGTGGAGAAGCGCCAGCGGTTGGGATCCCGCATGGTGGTGCCGGTCTGAATGCAGAGGAGCGCCTCGTGGGCCCGGGCGTGGGCGGCCTCGAGGTAGTGGGCGTCGTTGGTCCCGACCACGGGAGCGCCGAGGCCGCGCGCGATCCTGAGGGTTGCCTCCGTGACCTTGGCCTGCTCGGCCAGGCCGTGGGATTGAACCTCCATGAAGTAGTAGTCCTTGCCGAACACCTCCTGGTACCAGCCCGCGACCTGGCGGGCCTTGTCCTCCTCCCCCTGGCTCAAGAGACGGGAGACCTCGGAATTCAAGCATCCGGACAGGACCAAGAGGCCGTCTGAATGCTGGGCTAAAAGTTCCTTATCGGCCCGAGGCTTATAGTAGAACCCTTCAAGGTACGCTTTGGATATGATCTTGATGAGGTTCCGGTACCCCTGGAGGTTGCGCACCAGCACCGTCGCGTGGTTGGCGCCCTCGTACGACCCATCAACGTTGGCCCGTTCGAACCGGCTCCCCGGCGCCACGTAGAGCTCGGCGCCGATGAGCGGCTTGATGCCGGCCTTCTGACAGGTCAGATAAAAGTCGATGGCGCCGAACAGGTTGCCGTGATCGGTGAGGGCCAGGGCCGGGAACCTGAGCTCCCGGGCTCTGGCCACGAGCTTGTCCAAATGGCTCGCCCCGTCGAGGAGGCTGTATTCCGAGTGGACGTGCAGGTGGACGAAGTCCGAGTGGACCATGGGGCTCGCTATTCCCACTCGATGGTGCTCGGGGGCTTCGAGGAGATGTCGAAGACGACACGGTTGACCCCCTTCACCTCATTGATGATCCGGTTCGAGATCCGCCCCAAGAGCTCGTAGGGCAACCGAGCCCAGTCTGCGGTCATGGCGTCCTGGCTCATGACCGCGCGGAGGGCGATGACCTGGGCGTAGGTGCGGAAATCCCCCATCACCCCGACGGTCTTGACCGGGAGGAGGACCGCGAACGCCTGCCAGAGCTCGCGGTCGAGCCCGGCCTGCCTCACCTCCTCCTGGACGATGGCGTCGGCCTCGCGAAGCAGCTCGAGCCGCTCCTCGGTCACCTCCCCCAGGATCCGGATGGCCAGTCCCGGCCCCGGGAACGGCTGGCGCCAGACGATCTCCGGGGGGAGCCCCAGCAGTTCACCGAGCTGGCGCACCTCGTCCTTGAAGAGCTCGCGGAGCGGCTCCAGCAGCTTGAACCTCATGGTGGTCGGCAAGCCCCCGACGTTATGGTGCGTCTTGATCGTCGCCGACGGTCCCCGGAACGACACCGACTCGATCACGTCGGGATAGAGCGTCCCCTGGGCGAGCCAGGGGATTTCGCCCAGCCGGCGGGCCTCCTCCTCGAAGACCGTGATGAACTCGGCGCCGATGCGCTTGCGCTTCAGCTCCGGATCGGCGACACCGCTGACCTGCTGGAGGAAGCGTTTTGACGCGTCCACGTGGATCAAGTTGATCTTGAAGTGGTCCCGGAAGGTGTGGACGACCGAGCTGGCCTCGCCTTTTCGAAGCAGCCCGTTGTCCACGAAGACGCACGTGAGCTGGTCTCCGACGGCCCGATGAACGAGCACGGCGACCACGGCGGAGTCAACCCCCCCGGAGAGGGCGCAGAGGACGCGGTCCTTCCCCACCCGGCTCCGGACCTCCTCCACCGCGGAATCGACGAAGGACGCCATGGACCAGGTGGGGTTGGCGTCGCACAGGGCCAGGAAGTTCTGGAGGATCGTCCGCCCCTGAGGGGTGTGGACGACCTCGGGGTGGAACTGGACGGCGTAGAGGCGCCGCGCCGGGTCCGCCATGGCTGCCACCGGGCAGTTCTCGGTTGAGCCGATGGCGACGAAGCCTTTGGGAGGCCTCAGCACCGTGTCGCCGTGGCTCATCCAGACTCTCATCCGGTTGCCGCTCTCCGGCCTGACGCCGTCAAAGACCCCCTCGCTCCCCTCGAGGCGGAACTCGGCTGCCCCGTACTCCCGGCGCTCAGCCGGGACGACGTGGCCGCCCAGGAGGTACGCCATCGCCTGCATCCCGTAGCAGATTCCGAGGACCGGGATGCCTGCCTCGAAGAGCTTCCTGGAGGGAAGCGGCGCGCCATCCTCGTACACGCTGGAGGGCCCGCCCGAGAGGACGATCCCCTTGTACCCGCCCCGGAGGATCTCCTCCAGCGGATGGACGCAGGAGAAGATCTCGGAGTACACGCTGAGCTCGCGGATGCGGCGGGCGATCAGCTGGGTATATTGCGACCCGAAGTCGAGGACGGCGATCTTATCCATCACCGGCAGTCCTAGCCGGGCGAGCCAACCCGGGGGCGAGGGAGTTCCGTATGAGGGGGTTGCCGTCACCCCCTCGTGTCATTACTTGGGCGTTCCGAGCTTTTGGGCGCGCTGGAAGATCTTCCCCTCGGTCTTGATGGCCGGGGCGATGATGAGCTCCGTGAGCTGAAACTCGCGGATGTTCCGGGCCCCGACGGAGCCCATGCACGTGCGAATGGCGCCAACCAGGTTCTGAGTGCCGTCGTCGGTGAACGCCGGACCGAGGAGAATCTGCTCCAACGGGCCCGACACCCCCACGCGGATGCGCGTCCCGCGCGGCAGGTTCTGGTGGGGAGTCGCCATGCCCCAGTGGTAGCCGCGGCCGGGGGCCTCCTCGGCGCGTGCGAAGGCCGACCCGATCATGACCGCGTCGGCGCCCGCGGCCAACGCTTTGCAGATGTCGCCGCCCGTGGTCATCCCGCCGTCGGTGACGATGGACACGTAGCGGCCGGTCTGCT
>JACQCL010000077.1 GCA_016201645.1 Candidatus Rokuibacteriota bacterium | reverse complement strand
GCTATCTTCATCGAGCTCCTGCTCTCCGGCATCATGGTCGGCTCCATCTATGCCCTGGTGGCTCTGGGCTGGACCCTCATCTACAAGTGCTCCGGGGTCCTGAACCTGGCCATGGGGGAGCTGACGCTGATCGGGGCCTACGTCTGTCTGACCTATTACCAGTGGGGGTTCCCGTTTCCCTTGGCGCTCATCGCCACGCTGATCACGGGATTCATCCTGGGGCTGGTGACCGAGCGGCTCTTCCTGCGCCGGATGATCGGCGAGCCGATCCTGGCGATCATCATGATCACGGCGGGGCTCTCGTTCTTCTTCCGGGCGGTGGTCGGCTTCACCTGGGGGACTGATACCGTGGTTTTCAATCCGCCGGTCTTCCCCCAGCAGCCGCTCCGCTTCTTCGGGATGGTTTTCGGCCAGGTCTACATCTGGAGCTTTGTCGCCGCCATCGTCCTGCTGGTGGTCTTTGTCTGGTTTTTCCAGCGCAGTCGCTGGGGGCTCTCCATGCAGGCCACGGCCGACGACGAGATGGCCGCCCTGTCGCTGGGAGTGTCGGCCAAGTGGGTGTACGCGCTGGCCTGGGCCATCGCCTTCATGGCCGCGGGGGTCGGGGGGACGCTCCTCGGGAACATCAACGGCCTCAACATCTCGGTGGGCTACCTGGGGCTCCTGGTGCTCCCCGCCGTGGTGCTCGGCGGCCTCAATTCGGTCCCCGGCGCCATCGTGGGTGGCCTCGTCATCGGCGTGCTCCAGAACCTGTCGGACGCCTATGTCGGCAAGCTGACCCAGGGCGGGGTCAAGGAGATCGCCCCCTTCGTCTTCATGGTGATCATCCTGCTCTTCCGGCCCTACGGCCTCTGGGGCTGGGTCAAGATCGAACGGGTCTAGCGTGAAAACTTTCTGGCCGCGTTCAGGATCGGACGCTTCGAGCGGCGGCTTTGCCGCCGCAACCGGATTCCTCAGGGGGGGAGGGATCGGAAGGGGGGCGTAGCCGCCCTCCTGAGGATATGTACCTGCCGAGCGGGGTATATCACGAGACGTATGGCGCGATCCACGGGTGGTGGCAGACGGCCTTCGTCCGGGGGAAGATGGCTCTCCTCGTCCTGTTCGTCCTCACGCTGCCGCTCTACGCCAACCTCTACGTCGTTTCCGTGGCCAACATCATCCTGTACACCATCCTCTCCGCCCTCGGCGTCCAGCTCCTGATCGGTTACTGTGGGCAGATTACGCTCGGGCACGCCGCCTTCATCGCTGTCGGCGCCTACGTCACAGCGATGGGAGTCCTCTTCTGGAAGCTTCCGTACCCGGTGGCCGCAGTCCTCGGCTGCCTCCTCGCCGGCCTCTGGTCGGTGTTCTTCGGGTTGCCGTCAGCCCGGATCAAGGGCTTCTACATGATCATGACCACGATGGCAGCCCAGTTCATCACGGTTGACTTTATCATCACGCACTACGTGAGCCGGGTCGGAGGGCGCGAGCATTACTTCTCCCTTCCCCCCGGGACCATCACCATCGGCGGCTGGCCGGTGGACGGCGAAATCAAAGTGTACTACCTCGCCTCGGCGCTGACGATCCTCTGCCTGGCGGCGATGGCCAACCTGCTCCGCACGCGGGTGGGGCGCGCGTGGATCGCGATCCGCGACAACGACATCGCCGCCGAGGCCATGGGCGTTAACGTGGTGTACTACAAGCTCCTGGCCTTCTTCGCGGCCGGGGTTCTAGCCGGGGTCGCCGGCGCCGTGTGGATCCCCTCCCTGCTCTTCGTGAGCCCCGAACACTTCCAGCTCTCCTGGAGCCTCTGGCTCGTGGGGGTAGTCCTGATCGGCGGGATTGGTAGCCTCCATGGGGTGGTGTTCGGCTCGATCTTCGTGACAGTGATCCTGGAACTGCTCAAGCTCGCCGTGATCCCGCTCTCGGATATCTATCCGGCGCTGAGCGAGCGGTTCCTTTACCTCAAGGAGGCCGCCTTCGGCCTGGCGATCGTCCTGTTCTTGCTCTACGAGCCCCGGGGGCTAGCCTACCGGTGGCAGCAGGTCAAGAACTACTTTAACCTCTGGCCTTTCGCGTATTAACCGAAAAAGGAGGCGTCAAATGAAACGACCGGTGCTGTGGATGGTGGCAGTGGCGCTGGCCCTTCCGTTCGTCGCCGGAACCGGGTGGGCTCAGGAGATCAAGCTGGGATCGCTGAACGATCTGACCGGCCCCACCTCGGATGTCGGCAAGGACATCGCCCTGGGGATCCGGGAGGCCGTGCAGTACGTGAACGACACCGGGGGGATCAACGGCAAGAAGATCCGCCTCCACCTCTAT
>JACQCL010000013.1 GCA_016201645.1 Candidatus Rokuibacteriota bacterium | reverse complement strand
CCAAAGCGGAGGGCTGCCCACAGCGTCGGAAGGACGTAGAGGTGACGGAGCCCTGACGCGGGACCCGCGTCCGTCCAGGCGAGTCCCGCTGTGATCATTCCGAAAGAGAAGAGGATCCCTGTCCACCCGCTCACCGCACGTGGAGCATCCGATAGGTTGAGAAGAAGACGAAAGAGGCGGTCAGCGAGGGGAGGAGACTTCCGGAGTCCCAGAGGAGCGCGCACCCCGACAGCGACAGGAGCGCGAGATAAAACACCGCGCCGACCATCATCTCCAAGGCCCGCGGAAGCGCGGGGTCCACGAGATACCGGAGGACCGAGAGTCCCGTCACCGCTAACGCGGCGGGCCAGAAGCTCCACCTCCGCTGCCAGTGGTTGAACAAGGTCCCGCGAAAGAAGCACTCCGCCGACAAGACGTTGGCGCCCACGTCATAGAGAACGTCGGTCAGATAGGAAGCCGGCGGGTCTAAGCGCGCGGGGTAGCCGAAGGTCCGGGACGCCGAGAGAAGGAGATGCCCGCCGAGAAAGCCGCCGACCGCGGCGCCACGCGCAAGCACGCGCCAGTCGGCCCGAAGCGCCAGTCCCATCCGGCCGCACTCAGGGTGGCGGAAGGCCGCGTGCGCCAGGACGAGGGGCGGGAGAAGGTAGGCCAGACACCCCCAAGGTCCCACGGCGCACGCTGCCGCTCCGATCAGGAGAGAGAGCGCCATCAGAGCCGCACCTGACCCCCAGCCGCTCGCGCCCTGCCACGCGGCAGCGAGGGAGGCAGCAAGCAGCCCGCCGTGAAAGCTGACGACCCCCAGGACCCTCATCACGGGCGCTTCCGTCCACCCGAGAGAACGGGCCGAGACCCCGACGAAGCCGACCGCCGCAAAAGGCAGGAGAACGCGCAGCGGGAACGGAATGAGCGCCCCGTGGGCAGGGCGGGAGGGATCAAACGGGCGAGTCAGGACATCCATCGGCCACGAGAGCAAGGAAGGCAGAGACGACCCGCGCGTCCAAAAGACGCCCTGCCGAGTCCTGGATCCAACAGAGCGCCTCCCCGCGCGAGAGGCCTCGCCGATACGGGCGGTCCGAGGTCAACGCATCGTAGACATCCGCCACGGCGACAACCCGGGCGCCCAGGGGGATCGCCTCACCCAACAAACCTGCCGGGTATCCGCTCCCGTCCTGCCGCTCGTGGTGGTGGCGAATGATGAGCGCACCTTCGGTGAAAAATTCCAGCGGTGAGACGATCCGAGCCCCGACCACGGGATGCTCGCGCATCAGCTTCCACTCGTTCTCCGTCAGGGGCCCGGGTTTCCTCAGGACCGCCTCCGGGATCCCGATCTTGCCCAGGTCATGGAGCAGCCCCGCCTGAGCGATGACCAGCGACTCGCTCGGCTCGCATCCGATACGAAGCGCGAGCCGCCGAGCCAGCCGAGCGACGCGCTCGGAGTGGCCGCGCGTGTAGGGATCCTTCGCCTCGAGGGCATTGGCCAGGCCGAGGAGGCTCTGGAGAAACGCCCGCTGAAGCCGGCCGTACACGCTCGCGAGCTCCCGGGCGTAACGGAGCGATTGCTGATACGACGCCTTGAGGCGGCCGTACGCCGCCCTGAGGTCCTGCTCCCTGGCGCGCGTGGCGTCATACTGGGCCTTCAGATCCCGCGCGTAGAGGAGAACCTGGGAGATTTCTACCTCTCCGGCCACAGGGGGGCCTCGGGAAGCAGCGATTGCACGAGGGTGAGGAGCCGGAGTGGCGAAAAGGGTTTGGTCAGATACAGGTCGGCCCCAGCGGCCCGGCCCCGCGCCAGATCCTGTTCCTGGCTGGCCGCCGTAAGCATGACGATTTTCGTCTTGCTGCGCAGCGGCTCCAGGCGGAGACGCCGGCAGACATCGAATCCATTCAGATACGGCATCTGGACGTCGAGCAGGATGAGATCCGGCAGCTCGGCGCGCGCCACTTCCAGGGCTTCCAGTCCATCGCCCGCCTCGACCACGCGCACATACTCGTCTTCCAGCGTGAACCGCACCAGCTCCACGATCGGGGCCTCGTCATCAACGATGAGGACGGTTGCCATACCCGGGCTTCCAGGGGCAAGCCCTGTGCCAGGGGCACGGAACGCTTTTGGCGGGAAGATGGAAGACGGCGAGACCGGAGGGTGCACGCCGGGCTGTGCAGGACCGGGGGAGGGGCTGCCTCGGGAACTGTGCAGGACCGGGGGGGACCCTTATCGGGGCTGGCGGCTGGCGACGTGCAGGCGGGTCAAGGCTCGCGAGAGGGCGGCCAGAGCGCGCGTGTAGTCGATCTCCTCGTCGGTCTTCCCCGCGAGCCGCCGCTCGGCGCGCTGCCGCGCCCGCTCAGCCCGCTCCCGATCGATCTCCTCGGGGCGCTCGGCTCTGTCGGCGAGGACCACCACCCGGTCCCCTCGCACCTCGGCAAACCCTCCGGTCACGGCCAGATACTGCTCGGCGCGGCCGACGCGATACGACACCTCCCCGCTCTGAAGCGACGTGAGGAACGGGGTGTGGCCTGGGAGGACCCCGAAGTAGCCCCCGACGGCCGGCGCCACCACCTCCTCGACCTCCTCGGAGACCATGAGGCGGTTCGGCGTCGCCAGCTCGAAAAACACTCTCGGCTCTGGCACCCCGCCTACCCTCCTGCCCGAAGCTTGCTAGCCTTCTCCACCGCCTCTTCGATGGTCCCAACCATGTAGAAGGCCTGTTCTGTGAGGTCGTCGTACTTTCCCTCTAGGATCTCCTTGAAGCCCTTGATGGTGTCCTTGATGCTCACGTACTTGCCCGGCTGGCCGGTGAACGCCTCCGCGACGAAGAACGGCTGAGAGAGGAAGCGCTGGAGCTTCCGCGCGCGGGAGACGATCAGCTTGTCTTCCTCGGAGAGCTCCTCCATGCCCAGGATGGCGATGATGTCTTGAAGATCCTTGTAGCGCTGGAGAACCTGCTGGACGCCGCGGGCTGTCTGGTAGTGCTCCTCGCCGAGGATCCGTGGATCGAGAATCCGGGAGGTGGAGGCGAGCGGGTCCACCGCCGGATAGATGCCGAGCTCGGCGATCTGGCGGGAGAGCACGGTGGTGGCGTCCAGGTGGGCGAAGGCCGTGGCCGGTGCCGGATCGGTGATGTCGTCGGCGGGCACGTAGATGGCCTGGACCGAGGTGATGGATCCGCGCTTCGTCGAGGTGATCCGCTCCTGCAGCGCCGCCATCTCGGTGCCGAGCGTCGGCTGGTAGCCCACCGCCGAGGGCATCCGGCCCAGGAGCGCCGACACCTCGGACCCAGCCTGGGTGAAGCGGAAGATGTTGTCGATGAAGACGAGGACGTCCTGCCCCTCCTCGTCCCGGAAATACTCTGCGGCGGTCAGCGCGGTGAGCCCCACGCGAAGCCGGGCGCCGGGCGGCTCGGTCATCTGACCGTAGATCAGCGCCGTCTTCTCGATGACGCCCGATTCTTTCATCTCCAGCCAGAGGTCGTTGCCCTCGCGGGTGCGCTCCCCCACCCCACCGAAGACGGAGATCCCGCCGTGCTGGGTCGCGATGTTGTGAATCAACTCCATGATGATGACCGTCTTCCCCACCCCGGCTCCGCCGAAGAGCCCGGTCTTCCCGCCCCGCGTGTAGGGTTCGAGGAGGTCAACGACCTTGACCCCGGTCTCGAGCATCTGGACGGTGGTGGACTGCTCCTCGAAGGGCGGAGCGGGACGGTGGATCGGGTAGGTCTTCGCGGTCTTCACCGGGCCCTGCTTGTCCACCGGCTCGCCGATGACGTTGAGGATCCGCCCGAGCGTCTCCCGCCCCACCGGGATCGAGATCGGCCCGCCGGTATCGCGAACCGCCATGCCCCGCGTCAGCCCATCGGTGGAGGCCATGGCGACCGCCCGCACGCGACCCTCGCCCAGATGCTGCGCCACCTCGAGAGTGAGCTTCTGCGAGTACGTGAAGATGTCCTTCACTTCGATCCCGGGCACTTCTAGCGCGTTGTAGATGGCAGGGAGCCGGTCGGGCTCGAATTCCACGTCCACTACCGGGCCGATGACCTGCACGATCCTGCCGTCGCTCATGCGGGACTCCCTGGCGTCATGCCTCGGCCGCCAGTCTCAGGGCCTCGGCGCCACCCACGATGTCCAAGAGCTCCTTGGTGATCCGCTCCTGGCGGGCCTTGTTGAATTGGATGGTCAGCAGCTCGATCATCTCCTGCGCGTTCTTGGTCGCCGCCTCCATCGCCGTCATTCGCGCCCCGTACTCCGCGGCGAGGGACTCCATCAAGGCGCGGTACACCTGCGTCCGAATATGCCGCGGGAGCAGGTCGGCCAGGATCGAGTCGGCCGAGGGCTCATAGAGGTAATCCACTACCGGGGCCTCCGCCACCGCCGGAGCGGCCACGATCGGCAGGAGCTGCTCGCGCACCACCCGCTGGACCGCCACGGATCGAAACTCGTTGTAGATCAAGTAGACCTCGTCCGTCTCCTCCGCGAGATACTCCTGGATGAGCCGGGTTGAAAGTTCCACGGCATGCGAATACGCCAAGCGATCAAAAAATCCCACCATCTCGGACTTGATGCTCCAAGGGCGCCGGCGGTAATGGTCCCGCGCCTTGCGGCCGACCACGACCAGCGTGAGCCGCGCTTCCGCGCTCTGCCGGATGAATTCCACCGAGCGACGGAGGACGTTGGAGTTGAACGCCCCGCAGAGGCCCTTGTCGGCCGTGATGATGACGATTTGCCTGCGCCCCCCCTCGCGCCGCGACAGCAGCGGATGGCGGCCGGCAGCGGTCCGGAGCGCCAGATTCCCGAGCAACTCCCCCATCTTGTGAGCGTAGGGGCGGGCTTCGAGGATCCGCTCCTGGGCGCGACGAAGCTTGGCCGCAGCTACCAGCTTCATGGCCCGCGTGATTTTCTGCGTGGACTGGACAGCCCGGATCCGGCGCCGAATATCCCGAAGTATCGCCATATCCCTCGGAGGGGGGCTACGCGGTTCTGACGCCTTTGGCCTGGACGAACTCGGCCTTGGCCTCCGAGATCGCCTTGTCCAGGACCTGACGCAGGGCGTCAGAGATCTCGCGCTTTTCCCGGATCTCGCCGTAAATCTGCTTGTACCGCCGCTCCACGAAGGGCAAAAGGAACTCTTCGAAGGGACGGATCGCGTCAATCGGCATGTCATCCAGAAGCCCCTGGGTCCCCGCGTAAATGATGACGATCTGTTTTTCCGCGGAGAGCGGCGCGTACTGCCCCTGCTTCAGGATTTCCACCATCCGCTGGCCGCGCGCGAGCTGAGCCTGGGTGGCCTTGTCGAGCTCGGAGCCGAACTGGGCGAACGCCGCCATCTCGCGGTATTGCGCCAGATCCAGCCGCAGCTTCCCCGCCACCTGACGCATCGCCTTAATCTGGGCGCTGCCGCCGACCCGCGACACCGACAATCCGACGTTGACGGCCGGCCGAATGCCGGCGAAGAAGAGATCGTTCTCCAAGTAGATCTGGCCATCCGTGATCGAAATGACATTCGTCGGGATGTACGCCGAGACGTCTCCGAGCTGCGTTTCAATGATGGGAAGCGCCGTGAGCGAGCCGCCCCCCAGCGCGTCGTTGAGCTTCGCCGCGCGCTCCAGGAGCCTCGAGTGGAGGTAAAAGACATCGCCGGGATACGCCTCGCGCCCGGGCGGACGCCTGAGCAAGAGAGAGAGCTGCCGGTACGCTTGCCCGTGCTTTGAGAGATCGTCGTAGACGCAGAGCGCGTGGCGGCCCGAGTCCCGGAAGTACTCCCCCATCGCGCAACCCCCGTACGGGGCCAGGTATT
>JACQCL010000082.1 GCA_016201645.1 Candidatus Rokuibacteriota bacterium | reverse complement strand
TCGCTGCTCTACCGATGACGCTAGAGGACCTGGTCGGTCAGCGGTTGATGTTCGGAATCCCGGGGCCGCGGCTCCGGACCGACGACGTGCGCCTCTTCAGTGAAACCCGCGCCGGCGGGCTGATCCTCTACCGGAGGAACTTCGAGTCCCCGGCGCAACTTCTGGCGTTGATCTCAGAATTGGAAGCGGCCCTCGGCCGTCGGTTGCTCATTGCGACGGATCACGAGGGGGGACGGATCATCATGCTCCGCCACGGCGTGACGATCTTCCCCGACAACCTGGCCGTGGGGGCGAGCGGGGAGGTGCTGTTCGCCGAGCGTCAGGGTCGCGTCGAGGCGCGGGAGCTCCACCGCATGAACGTTGATCTCAACTTGGCTCCCGTGCTCGATGTCCTCACCGACACGCCGAGCCCCAACATCGGCATCCGTTCCTATGGCAAGGACCCGGCCCTCGTCGCGCGCCTCGGCGCCGCCCGCGTCCGCGGGATGCAGGGCGTGGGGCTCTCGGCCTGCGCCAAGCACTTTCCGGGCAAGGGCCACTCCCCGCTGGACGCTCATCTACGACTGCCGACGATTCCCTCCTCCTGGGAGGAGATGAAGCGGACCCACCTGCCTCCATTCATCGCCGCCATCCAAGCCGGAGTCCATGCGATCATGACCTCTCATCCGCTCTACCCGGCCCTCGACCCGATCCCCTCGACGCCGGCCACGTTCTCCAGGCGGATCGTCAAGGACTACTTGAGAGGCGAGCTCGGCTACCCCGGCGTGGTGGTGAGCGACGACCTGGAGATGGGAGCCATCGGCGAGCTCTGCCCGGTGGGAGAGGCCGCGGTCAAGGCCACCGAAGCCGGTCACGACCTCTTGCTCATCTGCCACACGGAGGCCGCCCAGCGCCAGGCGTGGGCCGCGCTCCTCGATGCCTACCGGACGAAACGCCTCTCCCTACACGACCTGGAAGCCAGCGTCGAGAGGACCGGCCGGCTCAGAACAACCCGTGCCGCAGACGGGGAGGCGGGGCCGCCGCGTCCCGAAGTTGAGGGAACGCCGCTCGCGAAGGCCATCACGGCACGGGCGGTCACCCTTGTCCAGCCGGGACCGGCCGATCTGAAGAGGCGCCTCAACGGCAGTGTGGGCGTGATCTTCCCTCGCTTCTCGTCCCTGGCCGCCCTGATCACGATTGAGGACGCCCTGCTCGACGAGACGAGGTATCTGAAAGAGGAGTTCAGCCGCTACAGCGTGAGCCCCGAGTGCCTTGTCGTCGGGATCGAGCCACGAGACGCGGAGATCGAAAGCGCCGCGGGCCTCGCCGCACGCTCAGACGTGACGCTCCTGTTCCTCTTCGACGCCCATCTCTACCCCTCGAACCGGCGGCTCCTTGACCGCCTCCAAGAGGCGGCTCAGGCCCTGGCCGTCATTCTCTTGAGGAATCCCTACGATGCGGAGTTCCTGACCCCCGGCGTCCTCGCCATCACGGCCTACGGCTTCAGGCGCTGCCAGCTCGGCGCCGTCTTCGCCCGGCTTCTGGGCTAGCTGCTTGCTCGGCTCCCGCGGTCGAGCCGGGGACCGAGGAGCCAGGCCAGGGCAATCGTCCCGGCCGTCCCCCAGATCACAAGCCAGCTCCAGCCGAGCAGCAGGACCTTCGTCTCGGAGAGCACGAGCAGGACCAGGTTGACCAGCGCCATCGCCACCATGGCCACCACGTTGGCCCGGTTGGCCGGCCGCCTGCTGAGCAACCCCAGGAGAAAGACCCCGAGCAACGACCCGAACGTCACCCCCGCGATCTTGAAGGCAAGCCAGAGGATTTTGTCGAAAAACGAGAAGCCGTAGGCCAGCAGAGCCAGGATCAAGCCGAACGCCACCACTGAGAGCCGCGAGACGAGGAGATAGTGACGCTCCGTCCCCCGGCGCAGGAGGAGGGGCCGGTAGATGTCGGTGACGAAAGAGGCCGCCAGCGACCCGAGAGGCGAGTCAATGGATGCCAGCACGACGGCGGACAGCATGAGCCCTCGGAGAACCACCGGCATCGCCGATTCGATGAAGTGGGGAAAGATGTCGTCTGGACGCGGCACCGACAGGCCCGGGTGCTGGACGTAGTAGGTATACAGCCCGGCCCCGATCCCCATGTAGATGATCAGGGTCAGGAGCGTCCCGAGCGGCGTGAGCGCCATCGTCCGCTGGCTCTTTCCTCGGGTCTCGACCGCCAGAAGTCGCTGCATGAGGTCGTGGTCCGTGCCGAAGGCCGCCGTCGAACCCACGAGGCCGTTGAGGACCGCCAGCCAGACGATGTTCGGGTCGGTCAAGATCCGCGTCCAAAAGTCCGGGTTCCCCGGAGCGGGCCCCCAGTTGACGACGCCGAGCCGGCCGGCCGGCCCCGCCACCGCGAGCACCGCGCCCACGCCCCCGTCAATCTGCGTGACCAGAAAGACCAGCGTCACCGCCCCAGCCACGAGGAACGTGAGGGCCTGAAAGACGTTGGTCCAGACTACCGCCTTCACCCCGCCCGTCGCGATATAGGCGATGGACACGACGGTGAAGAGCACGATCGTCGGCCCGAGCTTCCACCCCAGCAGAATCGAGACCGCCAGGCACGCGGCCATGAGGCGGACGCCCGAGCCGAGCAGCCGCGTGATGAAGAAGAAGATGGAGCCGGTCACCTGCGTGGCTTGTCCGAAGCGATAGCCCAGAAATTCGTAGATGGTGGTGCAGTTGTAGGCGTAGAAGGCCGGGATGAACAGGAACGCCACGACGAACTTGGCCAGGCTCGAGCCGACGAAGAACTGGAGGTACTCCCAGTTCTCGCTATAGGCTGTGGCCGGGACCGAGATGATGGTGACCGCGCTGATTTCGGTGGCGAGGAAGGAGAGACAGGCCGCCCACCAGGGGATCCGACGGCGGGCCAGGAAAAAATCCGCCGTATCGTGCTGCTCCGAGGTGAAGCGGGCGCCGATCGCGATCAGGCAGGCCAGGGAGAAAAGGAGGATGCCGTAATCGGGCCAGGACAGGGAGCTCGGACCGGGAAACCAGCTGGGCATGGGCCGCGTTCATGATAGCCCGGCCCCGCCCCCTTCGAGGAATTTCGAGCGGACCTAGTACGGCTTGCGCGAACTCTGATCGAACGTCGTGAGCTCCAGCTCCTTGGCCCGCATCTTCTCAATCAGCCCGTCGTAGGAGGAGGTCTGGATGATCCGGTTGAACTGGGCGCGATAGGTGCTCACGAAGCT
>JACQCL010000071.1 GCA_016201645.1 Candidatus Rokuibacteriota bacterium | reverse complement strand
GGGGGTGGCCGTACCGGCGCGTCGGGGCGAAGTAGCCGATGGTCTGATAGCCCCACGAGCCGTAGAACGGGTGCTCCATGACCGGCAGCAGCTGGACGTGCGTGTAGCCCATCTCCCGGACGTACGCGGCGAGCTTGGGGGCGAGCTCGCGGTAGGTGAGGAAGCGATTGCCCTCCTCCCGCACGCGCATCCACGACCCCAGGTGGACCTCGTAGATGGCGAGGGGGCCGTCGAGGAGATTGCGTCGTTCGCGATTCTCCATCCAGACGGCGTCGCCCCAGGCATGGCCGTCGAGCGCCGCGACCACCGAGGCGGTCCGGGGCGTCTCCCCCTCAAAGGTGAAGGCGTAGGGATCGGCCTTTTGGGGGAGCAGTTCTCCCGAACGGGAGAGAAACTCGAACTTGTACCGGGCCCCTTCCGTGAGACCGGGGATGAAGATCTCCCAGATGCCGTTCCCGGGGTGGCAGCGCATGAGATGGTGGCGGCCGTCCCAGTGGTTGAAGTCGCCGACGACGCTGACCCGTCGCGCGTTGGGGGCCCACACCGCGAACGCGACGCCCTCCACGCCGTCAATCACGCGCAGGTGAGCGCCGAGCTTCTCGTAGGCCTTGTAGTGCGTGCCCTCCCCCAGGAGGTGGAGATCGTAGTCGCTCAGGGTGGAGGGAAAGCGGTACGGGTCGTCGAATTCCCGGACCTGCCCCTTGCGATCCACGGTTTCGAGCCGGTAGCGAAGGCTCTCGTTTGCCTTCGGGAGGAGGGCTTCGAAGAGGCCGTCCGCATGGACGCGGTCCATTGGGATGGGCGTGGCGGCCGGGTTGAAAGGGATCACCCGCGCCCTCTCGGCGAAGGGGAGGAAGGCGCGGACGGCCACACCCTTGCCGGGGCCAACCACGTGAGGCCCCAGGACGGCGAAGGGATCACTGTGGTCACCCCGGACGATGGCCTGGATGTCCGAGGGGGAGAGGGCCACGGTCTCTAGCAGAAGTTCCTCCCAATCTTGAAGTGATAACAGGTTATCACAAGCGGGCGGACGTCACTGAGCCGAGGGGTTGGGGCGAAGGTGCCTCACCCTCGACTGGTCATTGATCCGCAACCGGTTGAATTATGTACACTTCAATCTGGCACTGGGGTTGCAGTTTTAAACCATGCCGAGGACTCAGTCACCGGATGTGACGGATCCCCGCTTGAGCACAGATGCCGCGATGACCGTGGCCGCGATCATGGCCAAGCCGGTGGTGACGGCCGCGCCGGACACCCCGGTGGGTATAGCCCGGAGCCTCTTGAGGCAGGCGCGGGTCCGCCATCTCCCCGTCATGGAGCGGGGGCTTCTGGTGGGGATCGTCTCGGATCGGGATCTTCGCGCGGCCCGGGGTGAGACGGTCCCTCTGGGGAAGATCATGACGCGCACGGTGTTCGTCCTCTCCCCCGACACGTCCGTCCGCCGGGCGGCCCGCCTCTTTCGAGAGCGCCGGTTCGGCGCGATGCCCGTGCTCGACGGGCGGGAGCTTGTGGGGATCGTGTCCGTCGTGGACGTCCTGCGCGTTCTTGGCGAGTAGGCGGCGTGAGCCCGACGGGGACGCTGGCGGTGGACATCCGGGGGGAGCTCAAGGAGGTGTCGTCATGATCACGCGCGCGCTCGTTGTTGCTTCCGTCCTCGTGCAGGAGCGGGTCTATGAATGGGGGTGGGGGATGCATCCCATGTGGGGGCTCTGGGGCATCTGGGGAATCGGGATGATGCTCTTCATGTTCCTCTTCTGGGGCCTTGTGATCGTGGGGATCGTCGTCGGGATCCGATGGCTCGTCCGCCAAGGCAGGCCCGAGGTTGCGGACTCCGCCCTGGAGATCCTGAGGCAGCGCTACGCCCGGGGCGAGATCAACCGCGAGGAGTTCGAGGCCAAGAGGAGAGACCTCGCGCGTTAAGGAGGGTAAGACTTATGAACTTCAAGGTTCCTCACTCGCTCAAGGTGGAGCACGAGGAGCTCCATGGGGAACTCGTCAAAGCGATGAAGATACCGGGCAGGGTGGGAGAGGCCGCCCGCACGGTCGCGACGTTCCTGCATCAGCACTTCGTGCATGAAGAGGAGTTTGCGCTCCCCCCGCTCGGACTCCTTGCGCCCCTCGCCGAGGGTAAGGTCACGCCCGAGATGCGGCAGGTGCTCACCCTGACCGATAAGCTGAAAGCGGAGCTCCCTCAGATGGTGGCCGAGCACCAGGCGATCGTCGGCGCGCTTCAGAAGTTGGTCGTCGCTGCGGAGGCCGAGGGCAAGCCCGAGGTGGCGCGCTTTGCCGGGAAGCTGATGCTGCACGCGCAGACCGAGGAAGAGGTCCTGTACCCGACGGCGATCCTGATCGGCGAGTACGTCAAGATTCGACTGGCGAAGTGAGAGGTCCTGGCGTACGTGATGGTAGGCTGGGAACGATGCCCGTTGCGCGCGCTCGTCTGCCGTTCCTCGCGCTGGGCGGTGTGTCTTTGCTGGTCGCCCTCTGGGGCGGGCTGATCCGCCTCGGCTGGCCACTGCCGGTCCCTGCCGCCCCCGTTCCTGCCTTCCACGGCCCCCTCATGGTGACCGGATTTCTGGGCACGCTCATTGGTCTCGAGCGGGCCGTCGCGCTCAAGCGTGGCTGGGCGTACGGCGCGCCTCTCTTTGCCGGCATGGGTGGGCTCGCCTTGCTGGTTGGTGTGCCCCTACACCTGGCGCACGCTCTCGCGGCCGCCGGCAGTGTCTTCCTGGTCGCTATCTTCGGGGTTCTGTACCGCCAGCAACCCACGGTGTATCTGGGGACGATGGG
>JACQCL010000012.1 GCA_016201645.1 Candidatus Rokuibacteriota bacterium | reverse complement strand
GAGATCAAGTCGGTCGTCGTCAACCTGTCCTGAAGGCGGGTTCGGTGTTGGGAGGAGGAGGGACTATGCCTCTCTACGAGTACTACTGCGAGAAGTGCCAGCGTGAGGTGACCGTCACGATGACCATCAGCGAGCACGGCAAGGGCTTGCCCCCGTGTCCCCAGTGCGGGGGGCGCGAGATGCGGCCGCTGGTGGGGACGTTCTTCTCCAAGACGTCGCGGAAATCCTAAAGGAGGTCGGGCATGGCACTGGACGGCAAGCGCGTCGCCATCCTCGCGGAGAACATGTATCAGGAGATGGAGCTCTGGGTCCCCTACTACCGGCTGAAGGAGGAGGGCGCGGAGGTGAAGGTGGTGGGCGCGGGCGGAGCCAAGGCGTACACCTCCAAGCACGGCTATCCGGTCACCGTGGACGTTCAGGCCGAGGCGGTAAGCGCCGTGGAGTTCGATGCGGTGGTCGTCCCCGGCGGCTACGCTCCGGACATGATGCGGCGCCATGCCGCGATGGTGAAGCTGGTCCGCGAGGCCTTCCAGCAGGGGAAGGTTGTGGCGGCGATCTGTCACGCTGGGTGGGTGCTCGCGTCGGCCGGGATCCTGAAAGGCAGGAAGGCGACCAGCTTCTTCGCGATCAAGGACGACATGGTCAACGCGGGCGCCACCTGGCTCGACCAGGAGGTGGTGGTGGACGGGATCCTCATCACCTCCCGGAAGCCCGACGACCTCCCCGCCTTTTGCCGGGAAATCATCCGAGCCCTCTCGAAGAAGTGAGTCGCTGACCGTTTCGCCGCGCCTGCCCGCATGGTCATCCTCGGGATCAACGAGACTCATTGCGCGACCGCGGCCGTCCTCCGGGACGGGAAGATCGTCGGCTGTACCTCCGAGGAGCGCTTCACCCGCGTGAAGAACGACGCGGGGTACCCACGGCGGGCGGTGGATGCTCTGCTCGCTTCGCTCGGGCTCTCTCCGCGCGACATTGACCTCGTGGCGCTGGCGGGAACGCGCATGGTGGCCAAGGAGTGGCTCGACCGGGTGCTGCAGGACGAAGACTACAGCCGGGAGTACTACGGCGTCCGCCTCCCGTCGGCGCAGCGCGCGCTCGAAAAGCGCTTCAGAAAGCTCGGGGCCAAGTTCGGGCTCATGGACGCCTCCCGGGGAAAGTTCGGGATGACTCAGACCGAGCGGCTGGCGCTGGTCACCGAGCACCTCGGAATCTCCACGGAAAAGATCGCCTGTCTCGACCACCACACGTGCCATGCTGCGGCGGCCTATTTTGGGTCCCCCTACCGCGGAGCCCCCGCGCTCGTCATGACCAACGACAACTCGGGCGACGGCCTCTGCGCCACGGTTTCCACCGCCCAGGGCCAGCGCCTCACCCGCCACGAGGCGACCTCGAGCGCCCCGGGATCCCTGGGAGCCTTCTATTCGTTCGTGACGCTCTACCTCGGGATGAAGTTCGGGGAGCACGAGTACAAAGTCATGGGACTGGCGCCGTACGCCTCCGAGCCGGGGCGTCGGCGGGCCTATCAGATCCTCAAGGAGCTGTTTGATCTCCACGAGGGCACGCCGTGCCGCTTCGAATGGAAGAGGCGCGGCGAGCGCTATCAACTGCTCCTGCGTGCGTGCCTCGGGCTGCGCTTTGACTGGGTGGCGGCGGGCGCGCAGGAACTGCTCGAGGAAATCCTGGTCCGCTGGGTGAGCATCGCGCGCTCGCGCCGGGGGGGCTCGCGCCTGGCGCTGGGCGGCGGGGTGTTCATGAACGTGAAGGCCAACATGCTCATCGCCCAGGAGGAGGGGATCGAGGATCTGTTCGTGTTCCCCTCCTGCGGGGACGAGTCCAACGCGATCGGCGCGGCGTATCTCGCTTATCTGGAGGAATGCGCGCGACGGGGAATGCCGGGGACCCCTGAACCGCTGGGGCCGGCCTATCTGGGGCCGGAGGCGACGGACGAGGAGATCGAAGCGCTGATCCGTGAGCGCAATCTTGACGCGCGCTACAAGGTCGGCGTCCACGACAGGATGGAGGAGAAGATCGCCGACCTGCTTGTCTCAGACGGCGTGGTCGCGCACTGCAGCGGTCGGATGGAGTTCGGGGCGCGGGCGCTCGGCAACCGCTCGATCCTCGCCAACCCGTCCGACCAGCGGGTGGTCCCACTGATCAACCGGATGATCAAGAACCGGGACTTCTGGATGCCCTTCGCCCCCACGATCCTGAAGGAGCGCGAGGGCGACTACCTCGTGAATCCCAAGGGGCTCCCGTCGCCGTACATGATGCTCGCGTTTCCCACCCATGGCAAACGCCAGGAGGAGCTGATCGCGGCCATCCATCCCCAGGATGCCACCGCCCGCCCGCAGATTCTGGAGGAGTCCTGGAACCCGGAGTACTACCGGATCATTCGCGAGTTCGAGCGGCGGACCGGCATCGGCGCCGTCCTGAACACGTCCTTCAACCTCCACGGCGAGCCGATCGTCTACTCTCCCGCCGATGCGGTGGATACCTTCGAGCGCTCAGGGCTGCCGCACCTGGCCCTCGGCCGCTTCCTCATCAGCAAGCGGTAGTCCCCGTCACCCCCCTCACCCTCACCCCCTTCGGGGTCAGGTCTTGCATTGCGACATTCGGGGGAGATGTGTGATTGCAAGACCTGACCCCCACACTGTGATTTGAGGCAGTGCGCTCCGCGCCGCGGGGCTCCCCGCCCGCCGCCTCCCACGGCCGGCCTGGCTTTGTCTGCGGAATTAGTAGCCGCGGCGGCGGTCCACCACGAAGCGGAGCCGCCGGCCTCTGAGATAGCGCCGGAGGTTGTCGTTGAAGACCGGCGCGATCTCACTAGGCACGCTGGGCCCCGCAATGTGGGGCGTGATGACGGCGTTGGGCAGCGTCCAGAGCGGATGGTCGGGCGGGAGGGGCTCGGTGTCGAACACGTCGAGGATGGCTCCGGCGATCCGCCTCTCGGCCAGCGCCCGGATAAGAGCCATCTCGTCGAGAATGGGCCCTCGCCCGATATTGATGAGCCACGCTGAGGCTTTCATGGCCCGGAGCTCGGCCTCCCCGATCAGTCCGCGGGTCTCCTCGGTCAGCGGAAGCACGACCGCGACAAAGTCGGCCTGCCCCAGGGCCCGCGCCATTGCTGACGGGCGGTACACGGCGGCGACGCCCCGGACTTTTCCCCCCCTCCGGCTCACGCCGATGACGCGCATCCCCAAGGCTCTCCCGGCGCGCGCGATCGTCTTGCCGATCTCGCCGAGACCGACGATCGCGAGCGTCCTGCCGTGAAGGGGTGCCGGATCCAGCGCGCGCCACACCCGCTGCCGTTGGGCCTCGCGGAACGCCTCCATCCGCTGGGTCACCCACGCGCACCATCCGAGCGTGTACTCGGCCATCCAGGCGCCGAACATCCCGGTCGCCCGGGTGATGATGACCCGTGAGGGGAGCTCGGGGATGAGGAAACTCTCCACGCCCGCGCCCATGGCCTGGATCCAGCAGAGGCGGCGGGCTTTGGCGAGAAGGTGTGACGGGAATTTCCAGGCGTAGAGGATCTCGGCTTCCGCGATTCGGGCGGAGGCATCCGCGGGAGTCGAGCAGACGTCGAGGCTGATCGCGTGCCGTGGCGCCTTCACGAGACGCGCGTACACGTGGGCCTCGCCGGGATGATAGAGCAGGGCGCGGCGCGGGGTCACCGCGGGAGAAGGGCGAGGAGCTGGTCTTCGAAGGTGAAGTCCACGGGCCGCTGGTCCAGGCCCTCTTTCCGGTACCACTCCCAGGTCTGCCTGAGGCCCGACGCCAGCGTGTATCGGGGCCGGATTCCCAATTCGGTGCGAACCTTCGAGGTCGTGTAGACGGCGTGGCAGTCATAGACGAGGTTCTGGCCGAAGACGAGCCCGGGCTGGTCGAAGCGTTTCAGGAGAGCGGGGTCGAAGTGGCGGAACTCCGCGGGGCGCTCGAGCACCTCGGCGATCTGCTCGACAAACCCGACCTGCGTGACGCATTCCTCCCCGGTCACGTTGTACGCCTGGCCGAACGCCCGGGGGTTTCCCGGCATAGACGCCAGCGCGTCGGCCAGGTCATCCACGTGGCCGAACTGGCGGAGCCACCCCCCGTGGCCCGGCACCAGCACCGGCCGCCCCCGGATGATCCGATCGAAGAAGAAGGCTTCGTTGTGCCGGGTGTTGAGGGGTCCCAGGACGTGCGTCGGCCGGGCGATGGTGACGGGGAGACCGCGCGTCTGGTGCCGTGCGAGAAGCGCGTCCTCGCCGGCAATCTTGTGGCGGGCGTACTCGCCCCAGTAGTATCCTCGGGGAGTCGTCTCGCTATAGGGGATCGGCAGCGCGTGGTCGTACACCCGCCCTGTGGAGACGAAGATCACGTGGGGACGGCCGGCGGCCACAGCGTCGGCAAGCGCAGCCACGTCTTCGCCCGTCGTCGGGGCGTACGAAACGTCATAGACCGCCTCGAAGCGGGCCCTCGCGAGGACAGACTTGAGCTGGGCGTGATCCTTCCTGTCGCAGGGGATCACGCTCACGGAGGGCGGCAGCCTGTCTGTCCTGCGGCCCCGGTTGAGCACGGCGACGGTGTGGCCGTCGCGCACGAGCGCCCGGACGAGGGCGAGGCTGACAAATTCGCTTCCCCCGGCGACGAGCACGCGCATGACGGGCGTCATGTTATCACGACCCGGCCGCGAAGGCCGGGTGCCCGCAAAGGGGGCTCGCCTTCGCTCGCGCTTGCGTGAAGGGGGCCAGTGAGAGGAGGGCTGGAATGTGGCGAGACCGGTGACGGTGACCCTGCTGGAGAATCTGCGGCACGAGGTGCGAATCGGAAGGCACGTGCTGGTGGCAGACGAGCCGCCCGAGGTGGGTGGAGACGACTCCGGGCCCTCTCCCTACGAGCTGCTGCTCGCGGCCCTGGGCTCCTGAACCTCCATCACGGTCTTGCTGTACGCAAGACGGAAGGGCTGGAGGGTGGATCGGGCGGAGGTCAAGCTCCGCCATGAGCGGCGGGACAGCCCGAAGGGCAAGGCGAATCACGTCTCCCTGGAGCTGCTGGTGGGCGGCGATCTCTCAGCCGAGCAGGTGTCGCGGCTCAGCGAGATCGCGAACCGCTGTCCCGTCCACCGCGCACTGACGGGCGAGATCGTGATCAGCCACTCGGCTGGCTAGTGCCGGGCCAAATAACTTCGCCATACGGCGTTCTCGGTCGTCGCCGATCCTCACGTACAACCGCGTACGCTCCGGTCGGCTCCTCCCTCGGGCCTTGTCTGGCTTGTCATTTGTCCCGGCACCGAAACCTGATCGAGACGTATTAGCCGATCGCGACGGCGACGCACGTGGTTGTGCGCGTGATCCCGTCAACGACGCCGATGCTCTCCGTGACGACCTCGCCGATGGCGTCGAGGCTCGGCCCATCCATGACGACGATGAAGTCATACGGGCCGGTCACCGCATCCATGGACACGATCGTGGTGCGCCCGCCCTTGAGCGTCGAGAGCGCCTTCTTCACGGACTTGGTCTTCCCCGCTGCGGTTTCGATCAGCACGTAGGCTTTCATGAGTTGTCTCCTCCCTGCATGAGAGATTAGCTGCCGAGGACCGTCAAAACGAGGTCCCCCGCGTGGCGGCCAGATACTCGCTCTTCGCGCGCTCCAGCTCGTCGAAGATCTCCTGCCGCCGGGTCAGGAGCCGCCGGGCCGCGTGGTTTCGGGTGAGGGCCAGGCGCGAAAACCTCCACTGGGACCGGAGGCGGTTGAGGCCGCCCAGGTAGCGATAAGCGAGGAGGCCGCTCACCGGAAGGGAGACGAGGAACAGCGCCGCGATCCGGAGGCTGGAGAGGTGCCATACCAGCCAGGTCTCCGCCCCCCAGAAGAGCGGGATGAGAATGATGCTCGAGAGCAGGCGGGCCGTGGCGTAATCGGTCTCGTCGATGGTGAACCCGTGCGCGATCCAGCGCGGGACGAGGTACGGGAGCGCGTTGACCATCGCCCCGTAAGCGAAGACGGGGAACCCCAGGAGGCCGAGCCCCGAGATCGTGAGATGGCGCCGGAGGGGAGAGACCCTGAGGCGGGCTCTTACGGCCTCATCCCGCAGGCGGTAGAGTGCAAGCAGCGCCTTGTACTCCTGGATCCTCTGCCAGATGCGTTCCACCCGCTCCGGCTCTCGCGCTTTGAAATACTGGACGGCGTCCACGATCGCGCGCGCGAGCCGCACGAGGTCGATCTGCTTGGGCGAGAGGCCGCGCTCCTGCCGGAGTTCCCGGATCAGGTCGCCGCGATAGAGCGCCTCCACCTCGCGCACCAGGTCGTCCACGTCGATCCGCTCCACGTGAATGACCTGGGCCTCCAGCGCCCACTGGATCGCCGTCGTAAAGGCATCCACGGCTTTTCGCGGGTCGTCGCGGCAGTGCTCCAGGTAGGGGCGACACTCGATCGGTTCGCCGAAGGCGACCAGCACCCGGCCGCGGAACGACTTCCGCGCCTCGAACGTGAGCCCGACCGGAATGAGGGTCAAGCCGAGCTTGCCGTCGTGGCGGGCCTCGCTCTCGAGGGCGATCCGCGCGGCGCCGCTCTTGAGCCGCTGCACCCGGGGCTCGGCATGGGTCGTGCCCTCGGGGAAGATGGCGATCAGATCGCCTCGATCCAGTGCGCGAAAGCACGCCTCGAACGTCGCCACGTTCTTGTCCATCTGCGTGGGGTCATCCTGGCGGCGATAGACCGGGAGCGCCCCGACGGCGGTGAGGAAGCTGGCCAGCAGGCGATTCCTGAACAGCCAGGCCGCGGCCAGGTAGTGGACCTTGCGCGGGACCACGGCGCCGACCAGGAGCGAGTCAATGAGGTTGTTGGGATGGTTGATGCAGAGGAGGACCGGCCCTGCGCGCGGCACCCGCTCCGGGTGTCGAACCTCGACGGCCTTGAAGAAGAACCAGATCCAGAAGCGCCCGACCAGCCGGACGAAGACGTAGAGCGGGTCCACGGCTCCTCCTACTGGCCCAGGAACCGCTTGAGGGTGGAGGCGAAGAGAGTGGGCTGCTCGACGGCTTTCTTGCCGAGGAAGTCGAGGCGCGTGCCGCGGTCCGCCGTGTGATTCCTGGGGTCGAAGCGGGCAACGAGGGTCGTGCTCAGCGAGCCGGCCTTAACTTGAAGATTCTCCCCCACGCTCTCATCCCCGAGGCGGGCGACGATCACGTAGAAGCCCCGGGTGTCGGTGTCCGCCAGATACGAGAATCCAGTTTTCTGACGGATCAACTTGACGGAGACTCCACGGAGCGGAACGCCCTTGACATCCTTCACGTAGCCCAGTACCAGGTAGCGGTAGAAAACCTCGTGCTCGGCCCCGGCACCGGAAGCGAGCGCGAGGACGAGGAGACAAAACGCCAACACTCGTGCCCACTTGCCCGCCACGGCGTCAGTGTAGGAGCCGGGGCAGGGGAAGTCAAGGGAGGATGGAACATGACGGCCGTCGATCGGCTGAATGAACTCCTCGAGGCGGAGCGGGCAGGCGTCGAGACGCTCTCCCGCCTCTTCCCCGAAGCCCGCACACCGGAAATGAAGAAGCTGTTCGGGCAGGTCAGAGACGACGAGGCCTGGTCGTGCGCTGGGCTCGCCCGCTCCATCAAGACGCTCGGCGGGGTCATGTCAGAGAAGAAGGGGGACTTCGCCGACAAGGTAATGGGCGAGCCGACTCTTGCCGCGAGGCTCCGGCTCCTCAACCGGGGTCAGGGATGGGTCGTCAAACGGTTAGACGCGCTCCTCGGCGAAACGCTCCCGGCGTCCATCAGCGACTTTCTCCGGGAGATGAAGAAGCGCCACATCGCCAACATCGAAGCGTGTGAGCGGCTGGCGGAGTCCCTCAAGTGACCATCGTGCGCTGCCCGATCCACGGGATCGCCTACGACGTCGAGCGCGAAGAATGCCCCCAGTGTCGGACGGCGACCGAAAGAGAGTGAAGTAGTTTAGGTTTGCCCATATCTCCGGGGTTACGCTGAGTTGGCATGTCGAAAAGACCCGCGCCTCTACGGAGCCCGAAGAGGGTGGCGCCGTGACCCCACCCCAGTGCGGCCAGTGCGGGAGGGAGATGCCTCCCGAGAGCGTCTCCTGTCCCCATTGCGGGGCAACACAGCCGCTAGCTCCTCCTCCATCTGGGCCCCCCGGAG
>JACQCL010000103.1 GCA_016201645.1 Candidatus Rokuibacteriota bacterium | reverse complement strand
GTGCAGCTAGCCCGTCAGCTCCAGTCGATGCCCGACGGCGGCGTGTTCGTGCTGACCGTGCCGCCGGTGGACTATCGCTGCCCCCCCGGGACCTACGAACGGGCCTGTCAGGTCGCGTGGTCCCTCAAGACTAACAAGCCGCGCGCCAAGCTTATCGTCCTCGACGCGAACAAGAACATCGTTTCGAAGACCGGGCTCTTCCAGGCCGCCTGGAAGGCCTACCCGAACCTCGACTACCGGCCTGCCAACAGGGTCGAGAAGATCGATGCCGGCAATCGTGAGGTCACGACGGAAATCGGCGACAAGGTCAAGTACGACGTGATCAATTTGATCCCGCCCCAGCGGGCGGGGGCGATCGCCGTCCAGGCCGACCTCGTCGGCGCCGACAAACGCTGGTGCGAGGTGAACCACATGACCTACGAGTCCGTCAAGCACAAGGACGTCCACGTCATCGGAGACTCGACGATCGGTCTGCCGGTGCCGAAGTCAGGGAACATTGCCAATGCCATGGGAAAGATCTGTGCCATCGCGATCGTCCACCTACTCAACGGGAAGGAAGTGCCCGCGATGGCCCCGGGCAACACCTGCTACAGCTGGGTGAACAACCGGGAGGCGATCGCGGTCGTCAACTCGTACAAGATCGACAAGGGTAAGGTCGTCCAGATCGAGCAAAAGCTGACGCCGGGGCAGAGCGTCGCGGTGGCGCAGAACTCGATCGGCTGGCGGACGAGCATCTGGAACGACATCCTTGGCTAGGACAGCACGAGAGGAGGCTCCAATGCCGACCACCAAGCGGCTCTCCATTGGGTGTGCCAGCCTGATTCTCGGCATTGTCGTCGCGGGCGGCGCATACGCCGGACCGCTCGACACCCCCGGCGCGACGAAGGCGCTCACGTGCAGCGCCTGCCACGGCTTCGGCGGCAACAGCCCGTCGGACACGATGCCCATCCTGGCCGGGATGTCGCCCGCCTTTTTCAAGAAGGCGATCCAGGATTATGCCGCGGGCAAGCGGCCGTCGCCGGAGATGGAACTGTACTCGAAGATGGTGCTTGAATTTGGCCTCGACGACGTCGCCGCCTATTTTGCGAGTCAGAAGCGCCAACCCACGCCCATCAGGGTGGACGCCGCCGCCGTTGCCCGAGGAAAGGCCGCGTCGGTCCAGTGCGTGATCTGCCACGGACCGGAGGGGAAGGGCGACCCCACGCGATTCATCGCCATTCCGGATCTGACCGGCCAGCCGCCGGGCTATCTGAAAAACCAGATGCTCCTCTTCAAGGGGGAGCGGCGGAGCCCCGGGGACGAGACCCTGAAGGCCCTGAAGGCGCTCATGCGGGAGATCCCGGAAGAGACGTTCAGCGACCTCGCGGCCTATTACAGCAGCCTGAGGTAGGCGTCACCCATTTCTGAGGAACATGACCCAGACGGCGCCGTAGGCGCCGACCCACATGGCGGCGAAGGCCACGAGGCTCCCGACGGCCAGCGTCGCCGAGTTCGTCAGCCCCTGGGTGATGTTGCAGCCTTCCGCGAGGATGGCGGCCGACCCCATGATCAAGCCCCCAGCGAAGAGCTGGACCAGGCTCCAGCCGGGGGGCAGCTTCCACCTGAACTCACCGGACTGCCGGGCTGCCAGGTAGGCTCCGATCGGCACGCCCACTAGAAGGAGCATGCTCCAGTTCAGCCGGTTCGGATACCCGACCAGCGGGTAGGTGAGAGCTTGGCCCGTGTTGATCGCAAAGGTAATCCCCGTAGGCGGCTCACCGAAGGTGGACGTCCACCACCCCACGGCGATCAGGACTCCCACAAGCGTGCCGGTGATCGGCCAGCGCCACTTGGCGTGTTCGGGCTCACCGGTTCCTCTCAGGAGGAAGAGCGTCACGACGAGGCCGAGCAGCCCGATGACGATCCAGGGCGAGACGCCGATCACGCTCGCAAGCGTCGGCGGAGCGCCATCCACGGTGACAGCAGGACCCTGAAGGCTCTTCCGCACAGGGGCGAGAATCCCCACGCTCATGGCGGTCGCGCCCATCGCAAACCCCACGAGCACGACCCAGGCTCCCACCGCTCCCTCCCCAAGGCGGTACCAGGTGCTTCCGGAGCACCCCCCGGACAGGATCATCCCGACGCCAAAGAGGAGGCCCCCCACGAGATTGGCGAGCCAGTGAAACGGGCGGATGGGAATCTGCACCAAGCCGAGAGCCAGCAAGAGATGGGTGCCGATCGTGGCCACGAGGAGGGCGAGCAGGTAAGCGCGCACGATCGTGGGATCGCCCATGAGGTAGAGGTTGGACAGGGCCCGCGTCAAGCAAAACCCGCCCCGCTGCGTGACGTAGCCGAAAGCGAACCCCGTGAGCACCGCGGAAGCGTAAAAAGGCAACGAAATCTCATCCATGACTGGCATCCTAGCGAAAAGCTGCCCAATTTTCTTGACTTTTTTTGAAACGCTGTGCTACGTTGCGACCTCTAATGAGGGAGCCGTGGCGATGACGGCCGCTTTACGGGGAACGTGCACCGGTTTGGTTGGGAGCGCCGCCGTCATCCTGGCTCTCGGTGGGTGTGCGAGCCGCGGGAGCGTCAGGGAACTCCGCGGCCAGGTTCGCGAGATGAGGGAGCAGGTGGAGGAGGTCAGGAAACTGCAGGAGTCGACCACTCAAGAGCTCGCCAAGACGGTCGGCGAGCTCAAGGGGCTCGATGCCCAGGTGGCGACGCTCACACAGGCTCAGAAAGGAACGGCCGAGAAGATGGAGGGTGTCGAGACGCGGTTGACGGAGACCGACCAGGCGGTCCGGGGGATCCGGACATCCCTGGACGGGCTGTCCCAAGAGATGGTCCGGCGGGCTGCAGCCCCGTCTCCTCCGGACAGGCCGTCAGAGCCGGAGCGTCCACCGCGCTCGGGACCGGCCGAGCAGCTCTTTGCTACCGCGCTCGCGAACTTTCGGGCCCGAGAGCACGGGCAGGCGGTGCTCGAGTTCACGGATTTCATCGCGCGCTACCCTCAGCACGCGCTGGTGGCCAACGCCCAGTTCTGGATCGGCGAAGCCTACTACCTCCAGCACGATTTCCGGCAGGCGCTCGCCGAGTACCAAAAGGTTGTCGATCTCGACGGGAAGGGAAGCAAGGCCGCGGAGGCCCTTTTCAAGATCGGCCTCTGCTTTCGGGCCCTCAACCAGGGTGACCGCGCACGACAAACCTGGCAGCAACTCGTCCAGATGTATCCAGACAGCGACGCGGCGAGGCAAGCGCGTAGCCTGATCCAGACACGCCCCGCGCCCGTCCGCCGCGCGCGCTAAGCCCTTTCCGGGGCGCGGCGACGCCGTTGACGTCCCGCCCAATCTTGACGCATCCCGATGCTCCGGTATACTTGGACCCATTCGGTGAGTGTGAGATTTTCAACATGAGCGAACACGAAGAGCACACGCGGTGGATGACGGTCGCATCCGCGCTGTCGCCGAGGTTGCGACCGGACGCGAGCGCCGGCATTGTTGCGGCCGCGAAAGAGCAACGCGACCTCGCTCAGAGGAGCGGCGCGCGGTTAATTCTGACGGGCGACGATGAGTATCCTCGAGCCCTGGGAGCCATTCCCTCGCCGCCGCCGTTTCTGCTCCTCCGTGGAGAGCTTCGGGGGGAGGATGCGTTCGCGCTGGCGATCGTGGGAGCGCGCCACGCCACACCGTACGGCCTGGAGATCGCCGAACGTCTCGCCTCGGAGCTGGCGGCGCGTGGCGTGACGATCCTCAGCGGATTCGCCCGGGGCATTGACACTGCCGCGCATCGCGGGGCGATCGCGGCCGGCGGGCGCACGATCGCAGTGCTCGGGGCCGGGGTGGACGTGGTCTACCCGCCGGAGAACCGAAAGCTCGTCCGGAACATTCTCGAGCACGGGGCGCTGGTCTCGCAGTTTCCGATGGGGACACCGGCGCTGCCGGGACACTTCCCCGTGCGCAACCGCACTATTGCGGGGCTCACGCTGGGCACGATTGTCGTGGAAGCGGGGGAACGATCCGGCGCGTTGATCACGGCGGGGTACGCGGGAGAACTCGGCCGCGAAGTGTTTGCCGTTCCGGGCCCGGTTACGTCGGAAATGAGTCGGGGCACCAACCGCCTGATCCAGGATGGTGCTAAACTGGTGCAAGGATGGGAGGATGTGGTCGCGGAGTTACCTGAGACATGGCGACGGTGCCTGAAGGAGCGCGCGACCGCCCCTGCCTCCGCGCCCGCGCTCGAAGCTGACGAGGGACAACTTCTGGAGCTGGTCGGCAGCGAGCCTGTCCACATCGACGGTTTGATCGGGCGGAGCGGCGTGTCGTCCGGGAGGACGGCGGCGCTCCTCCTCGCGCTCGAACTGAAAGGGCGGGTACGGCAGCTTCCGGGTCAGCGCTACATGAGGGTTGGGCTTTCGTAGGGCAAAGGAGAGGCTAGTGGCGAAGCGGTCCCTGGTCGTGGTGGAGTCGCCGACGAAGGTGAAGACGATCCAGAAGTATCTGGACTCGAAGTACATCGTCAAGGCCTCGATGGGGCATATCCGCGATCTCCCCAAGTCCCGGCTCGGGGTGGACCTGAAGAAAGGCTTCAAGCCCGAATATCGAATCCTGCCGGCAAAGCGGAAGGTGTTGGACGAGTTGAAAAAGGCGGCCGAAAAGGCCGATGCGCTCTACGTTGCGACGGACCCCGACCGAGAAGGAGAAGCCATTGGATGGCACCTCGCCCAGGAGCTCAGGGTGAACGGGCGCAAGGTATACCGCGTGATGTTCAACGAGATCACGGCGCGCGCGATCAAGGCCGCGTTCGCGAACCCGGGCCGGATTGACCAGAGGAAGGTGGACGCCCAGCAGGCCCGCCGGATTCTCGATCGGCTGGTCGGGTACAATCTGTCGCCGCTCCTCTGGAAGAAAGTCCAGCGGGGTCTTTCCGCGGGCCGGGTGCAGTCCGTCGCCGTGAGGTTGATCGCCGACCGGGAACGGGAGATCCAGGCGTTCGTCTCCGTTGAATACTGGACGCTCCACGCGCGGCTCCGCGGGCAGAACCCGCCGGAATTTGTCGCCACTCTCAAGGAGGTCCAGGGCAACAAGGCCGACCTTCCAAGCGAGGCCGACGTCCACGCCGTCGTGGTGGCCCTTGAGGGGCGTCGGTGGACGGTCAAGGCCGTCACCCGGGGCGAGCGCAAGCGGAACCCGGCGCCCCCGTTCATCACGTCCACGCTGCAGCAGGAGGCCGGCCGCAAACTGCACTTCAGCGCCAAAAAGACCATGCTGCTGGCCCAGCAACTGTACGAGGGGATCGAACTCGGGGCCGAGGGTTCGGTCGGTCTGATCACGTACATGCGAACCGATTCCGTCCAGGTGTCACGAGAGGCCCAGGCGGAGGCCCGCGAGTGGATCGGCGCCCGATTGGGCGCCGAGTATTTGCCTGCCTCGCCACCCGTTTACCGGTCGAAGAAGGGCGCCGAGGAGGCCCACGAGGCGATCCGGCCTTCGGCTGTGGGGAGAGAACCAAAGGCCCTGGCGCGGTTCCTCAACAAGGATCAGGTCGCCCTGTACCGGCTGATTTGGGAACGCTTCGTCGCGAGCCAGATGCTGCCGGCGATCTACGACACGGTCGCCGCGGACATCCAGGCGGGTGACTGCCTCTTTCGGGCTCAGGGGTCCACGCTCAAGTTCCGGGGATTTACGGCTGTGTACGTGGAGAGCCGGGAAGAGTCCGACTCCACGGCCGAGGAGGAAAGCGAGGCTATCGTCCCGCCCCTCACGGTTGGCGAGGAGCTGGCCCTGCTGGGGCTGGACCCGCGGCAGCACTTCACCCAACCTCCCCCCCGCTACACGGAGGCATCGCTGGTCAAGCTTCTCGAGGAGCGGGGAATCGGCCGGCCGTCCACCTACGCGCAGATAATGAGCACGATTCAGGAGCGTGGATACGCGAAGCGCGAAAAGGGGACCTTGTACCCCACAGAGCTCGGTCTGCACGTCAACGATTTCCTCGTCCCCCTCTTTCCGGGAATCATGGACGTGGAGTTCACAGCGCAGATGGAAGAGAGCCTGGACAAAATTGAGGAGGGGGACGTCCCCTGGGCCACGACCATCCAGCGCTTCTACAAGCGGTTCGAGAAAGAGCTGAAGGAGGCCGGAAAGAGTGAGCCGGGAGCCACCGGCCAGGCGTGCCCGCAGTGCGGGAGGCCACTCTTGGAGCGCTGGGGACGGTACGGGAAATTCCTGGCCTGCTCCGGGTATCCGGACTGCAAGTACACGCAGAACGGCGGCGGGAACGAGCGCGGGCGCACCGCGGAGGTCGTCCCGGGCCAGGTCTGCGAGCAATGCGGGAAGCCCATGGTCATTAAGGAAGGTCGGTACGGAAAGTTCATGGCCTGCCAGGGCTTCCCGGGCTGCAAGAATACCAAGCCCTTGACCACGGGAATCGCGTGCCCCGAGGACGGGTGCGGCGGCCAGCTCGTCGAACGACGCTCCCGCCGCGGCAAGGCCTACTACGCCTGCTCCAACTACCCCCGCTGCAAGTTCATCCTCTGGCAGCGACCGATCCCCGAATCCTGCCCCAGGTGCGGTGCGCCGTTCCTCGTGGAGCGGTACGCCCGCGGGAAGCGGCTCGCGCGGCACTGCGTGCGAAACGGCTGCGACTACGCGAAGGAGGCGGAGGCAGCCGCGGGATGACCAACGCGGTTGAAATGTTCCTTCGGTATCAGGCGGTCGAACGGGGGGCATCGGCCCACACTCTTCGAAGCTACCGGACAGACCTCGCCGAGTTTCAGCGCTTCCTGGCCGCCCACAGGGGGAAGCCCGTCGAGCACGTGGACGCGAGGCTGCTGCGCCGGTATCTCGCCTGGCTACACAACCGCGGCCTCGCACGTACCTCGATCGCCCGGAAGCTCGCGGCCATCCGGAGCTGCCTGTCATTTCTGACTCGACGGGGGCGGCTCGCGAAGAATCCGGCACGCGAGGTGGGAGCACCGCGACTTCCGAAGAAGCTCGTCTCCTTCCTGCCCGTGGATGAGACTCAGGCACTTCTGGACCGACCGGCGGCGGCGTCAGTCGGCCGGAGGCGGGATCAGGCGATCCTCGAGCTTCTCTACGCCACGGGAGCCAGGGTGGCGGAGCTCTGCGGTTTGAACCCGGCCGATCTGGACCGATCCCAGGGGACGGTCCGGGTCCGAGGAAAGGGAGGAAAGGAGCGGATCATTCCCGTCGGGGACGCGGCTCTCGCCGCCCTCGACCGCTATCTGGCCTTGCGAGGGAAGGGGGATGGCCCCCTCTTCCAGAATCGTCTCGGTGGGAGGCTCACCTCAAGGAGCGTCCACCGTATTGTCAAAGCGAGCGCGCGGGCCGCCGGGCTCGCGCGGCGGGTGAGCCCGCACACGCTCCGGCATACCTTCGCGACCCACATGCTCGACGCCGGGGCAGATCTCCGGTTGATCCAGGATCTCCTCGGCCACAGCCGACTCTCGACAACTCAGCGCTACACCCACGTGAGCGCCGACCATTTGATGAGGGTGTACGACGCCGCGCACCCACGAGCTTCTTTGGAGGGGGTCCCTACCCCCTCCGGGACCTCCCCCGGCGGAAAAGGCAAGTGAAGGAAAGGAAACTCACGGAAACCACGATGCGCTCCACGACGGTGGTGTCGGTGCGGCACAAGGGGAGGGTGGCGCTCGCAGGCGACGGCCAGGTATCCATCGGCCCGACCATCGTCAAGGCCGGGGCGCGAAAGGTGCGAAAGCTGTATCAGGACCGCGTCCTTGCCGGGTTTGCGGGAACCGCCGCCGACGCCTTCACGCTCTTCGAGAAATTCGAGGCCAAGCTCGAAGAGTACCGGGGAAATCTGTCGCGCGCCGCTGTCGAGCTGGCGAAAGAGTGGCGAACCGACCGGATATTGCGGCGCCTCGAAGCGCTCCTAGCCGTGGCGGACAGGGAGCACTCGTTCATCCTCTCGGGGACGGGCGAGATTATCGAGCCGGATGACGGGGTCGTCGGGATCGGCTCAGGCGGCCCCTTCGCGCTGGCTGCCGCCCGGGCGTTGATCGCCCACTCGGACCTCGACGCCAAGCAGATCGTCGAGGAGGCTATGCGGATCGCCGCCGCCATCTGCGTCTACACCAACGACCACATCACGGTCGAAGAGCTATGAAGGGGCTCCGGGATCCTATGGCCCCGCTCACGCCGGCTCAGATCGTGGCGGAGCTCGACCGCTACATCATCGGCCAGGAACGGGCCAAGCGCGCCGTGGCGATCGCGCTCCGGAACCGGTGGCGTCGCCAGAACGTGCCGCCCGAACTGAGGGACGAGGTCGCCCCGAAGAACATCATCATGATCGGGCCGACCGGCGTCGGGAAGACCGAGATCGCCCGGCGGCTGGCCAAGCTCGCCCAGGCCCCGTTTCTCAAAGTCGAGGCGTCCAAGTACACCGAAGTCGGGTATGTCGGGCGGGACGTGGAGTCCATGATCCGAGACCTGACCGAGCTTGCGGTGAACATGATTAAGGCCGAGATGATGCGGGCGGTGCAGGAGAGAGCCGACGCGCTGGCCGAGGAGCGCCTGCTGGAGCTGCTCCTTCCCCGGCGGAAGTCGGAGCCCTTCCAGAGCCAAACGCTCGAAGAGGTGTCCCCCGACGCCTCCCGTCAGGCGACCAAGGACAAGCTGCGCCAGCAGCTCCGCGGCGGCAAGCTGAACGAGCGCCTCATCGAGCTGGAGATCCAGTCCCAGGCGACCCCCATCGTGGAGATCCTCTCCGGCCAGGGCATGGAAGAGATGGGGATCAATCTCCGGGAGATGCTCTCCAGCGTGCTGCCCACGAAGACCAAGCGGCGAAAGGTCAGGATCGCGGAAGCCAGGCGGCTCCTCGCCCAGGAAGAGGCCCAGAAGCTGGTAGATATGGAGGAGGTGGTCGCCCAGGCGATCCACCGCGTCGAGAACTCGGGCATCGTCTTCCTGGACGAGCTGGACAAGATTGCGGGACGGGAGGCGGGCCACGGCCCCGACGTGTCCCGGGAAGGCGTGCAACGCGATCTCCTCCCCATCGTGGAAGGGTCCACGGTCACGACCAAGTACGGGCCAGTCAAGACAGATCACATTCTCTTCATCGCCGCCGGCGCCTTCCACGTGGCCAAACCGTCGGACTTGATTCCGGAACTCCAGGGGCGGTTTCCGATCCGCGTGGAGCTCGATCCGCTGACACGCGAGGACTTCATCCGCATTCTGACGGAGCCCCAGAACGCCCTGATCCGCCAGTACGTCGAGCTGCTGAAAACAGAGGAGGTCACGCTGCACTTCGCGCCTGACGCCGTCGCCGCCGTCGCGGAGCTCGCGACGCTGGTCAACCAGCGCGCCGAGAACATCGGCGCGCGGCGCCTCTACACGATCATGGAAAAGCTCCTCGAAGAGATCTCGTTTGCCGCGCCGGACATGCCGGGCAAGGAGCTGACGATCGACGCAGGCTACGTCCACACGCGTCTTGCGGACGTCATCAAGGACGAAGACCTCTCCCGGTATATTTTATGAAAAACGTGGCGGCCATGATCCAGCGGGCCGAAATCCTGATCGAAGCCCTGCCGTATATCCGGGCCTTCCAGGGCAAGACCCTCGTGATCAAGTACGGCGGTGCCGCCATGGAGCAGGCCGATCTCAAGGAGTCGTTCGCCCTGGAGGTCATCCTGCTCCGGTACGTCGGGATCAACCCCGTCATCGTCCACGGCGGGGGACCCCAGATCGGCACCATGATGAAGCGGCTGGGGAAAGAGCCCCGGTTTCTGGGCGGGATGCGCGTCACCGACGAGGAGACCATGGAGATCGTGGAGATGGTCCTCGTCGGCAAGATCAATAAGGAAATCGTCGCCCTGATCAACCACCACGGGGGCAAGGCGGTCGGCCTTTCGGGCAAAGACGGCAACCTGATCCGGGCGCGCCGGCTGGCCCACCGGACGCCGGACGGTCAGGAGGTGGACATCGGGCTCGTCGGCGAGGTGGAGGAAGTCAACCCCCAGGCCATCCGACTTCTCGAGGAGCATGGCTTCATTCCGGTCATCGCGCCCACCGGCGTGGGGACGGGGGGCGAGACGTACAACATCAACGCGGACTTGGTGGCGGGGGAGCTGGCCGCCGCGCTGGCCGCCGAAAAGCTCATCCACCTGACCGACGTGGAGGGGATCCACGGAGACGACGGGGCCCTGCTCTCCACGCTCACGCGGAAGGACGCCGAGCGTCTGATCAAGGGTGGCGTGATCGCGGGCGGGATGCTCCCCAAGGTGGAATCGTCGCTGAAAGCCCTGGAAGGCGGGACGTCAAAGTGCCATATCATTGACGGGCGGATTCCCCACGCCATCCTGCTCGAGATCTTCACCAAAGAAGGAATCGGCACGGAGATCGTCCTCTAAGAGGGCCCACACGTGGACACCAAGACGTTGCTCGAGTGGTCCGAGCGGTACCACGTCGCCACCTACCTGCGGCCGCCGATCTGCCTGGTGCGGGGTGAGGGCATCCGCCTCTGGGATTCGGAGGGGCGGGAGTACCTGGACTTCACGGCGGGGATCGCGGTCGTGGGGCTCGGTCATTGCCATCCACGGGTCACCCAGGCCATCCGGGAGGCGGCGGGAACGCTGATCCACACCTCGAACCTCTTTCATACGGCGCCCCAGATCCACCTGGCCAAGCTTCTGTGCGAGTACTCCTTCGGCGATCGCGTCTTCTTCGCCAACTCCGGCGCCGAGGCCAACGAGGCCGCGATCAAGCTGGCCCGCAAGTACTCCCGGGAGCGCTTCTCCAGCGACCGCTACGAGATCATTGCCACCCGCAATTCCTTCCACGGCCGCACGCTGGCGACGCTGACCGCGACGGGCCAGGAGAAGTACCAGCACGGCTTCGAGCCCTTGATGCCGGGATTCAAGCATGTCCCGTACAACGACCTCGGCGCCGTGGAGCGCGCCCTCGACAATCGGACCGCGGCGGTTCTCGTCGAGCCGATCCAGGGGGAGGGGGGCGTCATCGTTCCCGCCGACGACTACCTCCCCGGCCTCCGCAAGCTCTGTGACGAGGCGGGCGCCCTGCTGATCCTGGACGAGATTCAGACGGGGATGGGGAGGACCGGGAAGCTCTGGGCCTACCAGCACTCGGGCGTGGAGCCCGACGTCATGACGCTGGCCAAAGCGCTGGCCAACGGCGTTCCCATCGGGGCGATGATCGCGCGTGAGTCGGTGGCCCGCGCGCTGACGCCCGGCAGTCACGCCTCCACCTTCGGCGGAACCCCCTTCGTGACCACCGTGGCCATCGCCACGTTCACGACCGTCTTGGAGGAACACTTGCCGGAGAACGCGGCCCGCATGGGGAAATATCTCGCTGACCGACTCCATCGCCTCCAGAGCAAGCACTCGGTCATTCGGGAGGTCCGCGGCAAAGGGCTTCTGCTCGGCATCGAGCTGAGCCAGCCGGCGGCTCCGGTGGTCACCGGCTGCCGCGAAGCCGGCCTCCTGGTTCTGACCGCCGGCGACATGGTTCTGAGGCTCGCGCCCCCCCTCATCGTGGACGAGGCGGCCTGCGAGCGCGCCCTGACCATTCTGGATTCGGTCCTCGGCGCCCGGCCGGCATGACATGAACCACCTTCTTTCCATCGGCAATCTGAGCCGCGACGAGGTCCAGAGCCTCTTTCGACTCACGGCTGCCCTCAAGGCCCGGCAGAAGGCAGGGGACCGAGAAGCGCCGCTGGCCGGCCGGAGTATGGCGCTGATCTTTGAAAAGCCCTCCCTGCGCACGCGCGTCACCTTCGAGGTCGGCATGGCCCAGCTGGGCGGAGCGGCCGTGTATCTCTCCGCCCAGGAGATCGGGTTCGGGATCCGCGAGTCGGTCCCCGATATCGCCCGGAACCTGAGCCGCTGGGTGGACATCATCGCGGTCCGCACCTTCAGCCACGCCACGGTCGAGATGCTCGCGAGCCACGCCACGGTGCCCGTCATCAATGGGCTGTCCGACCTCGAGCATCCCTGCCAGGCGCTCTCGGACTTCTTCACGCTCTGGGAACGAGGCCTGGACCTCACGAGGATCCGGTTCGCGTGGATCGGCGACGGGAACAATGTCTGCCACTCGCTGGTCCTGCTGGCCGCGCTCCTCGGGACCTCGATGACCGTGGCCACACCTCCCGGATACGCCCCCGATGCCAGGATCCAGGCTGCGGCACGCGCCCTCGGCGGTCAGCTCCGGCTGACCACGGACCCAAGCGAGGCCGCGGAGGGAGCGGATGTCCTCTACACCGACGTCTGGATCAGCATGGGCCAGGAGGCGGAACGCGAGCAGCGGCTGGCGGCGTTCCTCCGGTATCAGCTGAACGAACAGCTGCTCGCGCGCGCCGGGCCGGGGGCGCTGGTCATGCACTGCCTGCCCGCCCACCGGGGCGAGGAGATCTCCGATGCCGTCCTGGACGGGCCGCAGAGCGTGGTCCTGGACCAATCGGGAAACCGGCTGCATGCCCAGAAAGCAGTGATCCTTCATCTGCTCGGAGGCGGCGATGTTTGACCGCACGTTCTTCGAGCAGCACTTTAACGCCCAGACCCGGGCCTTTGCGCGGGATCACAAGGTCGCCAGCCCCGTGGTCGAGTTCCTGCTGGACGACGGAAGCATCCTCCACGTCCGGAGCCTCCTTCAGACGAAAGAGAACTGGCTCTGTCTCCAGGCCTACGATGAGGAGGCTACCCGCCAGATCTACTGCCTGTACTACAGCATCAAGCGCATCACGCTCTCCACGCAACCGCCGAAAGGCGCCAAACCGCGCGACCTCGGCTTTCAGCTTGAGCAGCCGCCCCATGCCTGAGCGACCGGTGCGGAAGGTCGTGCTGGCCTACTCCGGCGGGTTGGACACCTCGGTCATCCTCCGCTGGCTGATCGAAACCTTCGGGTGCGAGGTCATCGCCTTCTGCGCCGATCTCGGCCAGGGCGAGGAGCTCCTCGCGGTCAGGGACAAGGCCCTCAAGACCGGCGCCGCGCGCGTGGTCATCGAAGATCTACAGCAGGAATTCGTCCGGGACTTTGTCTTCCCCATGCTCCGCGCCAACGCGGTGTACGAAGGCGGGTACCTCCTCGGCACCTCCATCGCGCGGCCGCTGATCGCCAAGCGACAGGTGGAGATCGCCCTCCGGGAGGGAGCGGACGCCGTCGCCCACGGGGCGACCGGGAAAGGGAACGATCAGGTCCGCTTCGAGCTGACCTATGCCGCCCTGGCCCCGCACCTCAAGGTCATCGCCCCGTGGCGGGAATGGGAGTTCGACTCCCGGTCGGCCCTGATCGCCTTTGCCCAGCGCCACGACATTCCCGTTCCCGTCACCTCCGAGTGCCCGTATTCGACCGACCGGAACCTCTTCCATATCTCCTACGAGGGAGGAATCCTGGAAGACCCGTGGGCCGAGCCGCCATCCAAGATGTTTCTGCTCACCGTCTCCCCGGAGGAGGCGCCTGAATCTCCCGCCTACGTTGAGATCGAGTTCGAGAGCGGCACTCCCGTCGCGGTGGATGGCCGGCGCCTCGGCGCCGTGGAGCTC
>JACQCL010000102.1 GCA_016201645.1 Candidatus Rokuibacteriota bacterium | reverse complement strand
GGTCAAGGGCGCGCCGGTTCAGGTCTCCACGGAGCACATCAAGGGAGGGACGATCCAGGCGATCGTCGCCTCGAGCGGGTGTTCCAACGTCTGCACCGGGGAGCAGGGTTTGAGAGACGCCCGTGAGATGACCGCGATTGTCGGCGACCTGCTTCGGATCGCGCCCCGCCAGGTCCTCGTGGCTTCCACCGGGGTCATCGGTCGCCCGCTCCCGATGGACCGGATCCGGGCCGGTCTTCCGAAGTTGGTGAAGTCACTTTCCCCCCAGGGCGGGCGAAGTGCTGCTGAAGGAATTCTAACGACGGATACCCGGCCAAAGGAAGCGGCGTTGCGGCTCGAGGTCGCCGGCAGGCCGGTGACGATCGGCGGTATCGCCAAAGGGGTCGGCATGATCGAGCCCCACATGGCGACGATGTTCTGCTTCCTGGCCACGGACGCGGTGGTGTCGCAGGACGCGCTGGCCGTCGCCCTTCGCCGATCTGTCGAGCGCAGCTTCAACCGGATTAGCGTGGATGGGGATCAGTCCACCAGTGACACGGCGGCGATCCTCGCCAACGGGTTGGCGGAAAATGGGGTCCTCGAAAAGGGGAGCCGAGGTCTTCGCCAATTCCGGCAGGGGTTGGACGCGATCACCGAGAAGCTCGCCATGCTGCTTCTCAAGGACGGCGAAGGCGCGACCAAGTTGGTCAAGGTGGTGGTGCGCGGCGCCAAAAGCCGTCGTGACGCCATCGTCGCGGCCCGTTCCGTCGCCAACTCCCCCTTGGTCAAAACCGCGATCAACGGTCAGGATCCCAACTGGGGGCGGATCATGATGGCTGTGGGGAAATCGCCCGCCCTCGTCCGGGCTGATTGGGTCGGCATCTGGTTTGATGACGAGCCCGTGGTGGCGGGTGGTCAGCTCCATCAGGGGGCGAAGCTGGAGCGGGTGCGGGAAATTATGGCGCGTCCCGAGTTCACCATCCAGATTGACCTGGGGCTGGGTCGCGGGGAAGCTCACGTCTGGACCTGCGATCTGTCGGAGGAGTACGTGCGGGTCAACGCCAAGTACACGACGTAAACACATCGGAGGGGGTCCCCACCCCCTCCGAGCCCTCCCCCGGCGGAACAGGAACCCGGCGCGGGAGGAAAAACTGCACGCTTCCCGCATTCGGTGCCCCGCGAGGGGTGGGGGAGCGGAGGCGAACCGAAGGAGGAGACCGTGGCGGTAACGATGAAGGAGCTTTTGGAGGCCGGGGTTCACTTCGGCCACCAGACCAAGCGCTGGAACCCGAAGATGCAGAAGTACATTTTCGGCGAACGCAACGGCATCTACATCATCGACCTTCAAAAGACCCTGAAGAAGTTCCGCGAGGCCTACGCCTTCGTGCGTGATTTGGGAGCCGGTGGAGGCACCGTCCTCTTCGTCGGGACCAAGAAGCAGGCGCAAGAGACCGTGTTCGAGGAGGCCACGCGGTGCGGCATGTTTTACGTGAACCAGCGGTGGCTGGGCGGGACCCTCACCAACTTCGCGACGATCAATCGCTCGATCGGCCGCCTTAAGCGGCTGGACGAGATGCGGGAGACCGGCGAGAGCGAGCGGTTGCCCAAGAAAGAAGTGCTCGGGCTCGAGCGGGAGCGGCAGAAGTTGGAAAAGGCGTTGGTAGGAATCAAGAGCATGGATCGGCTGCCATCGGCCGTGTTCATCATCGACCCGCGCAAGGAGGGGATCGCGGTAGCCGAAGCCCAGCGCCTGGGTATCCCGATCGTGGCCATCGTGGACACCAATTGCGATCCCACGGGCATCGACTACCCGATCCCGGGCAACGATGACGCGATCCGTGCGATCAGGCTCATCACGTCCCGCCTGGCGGACGCCATCATCGAGGGCCGAGGCACCCTTGCCAAGGAGGAGCCCGAGGAAACCGCGGCCGAGACGCCGGCGGCAACGGAGGCCGAGGTGAGTGCGCCGGCCGAAGCGACTTCTTAAGGGGGACGGGCGCCGATGGCCTCGCAAGCAGAGTTGGTGAAACAGCTCCGAGAGCTCACGGGGGCCGGCGTGATGGACTGCAAGGCCGCCCTCGAAGTGTCCACGGGCGACATGCAGAAAGCGATCGAGTTCCTTCGGAAGAAGGGGCTGGCTGACGCGGCGAAAAAGGCCCACCGCGTGGCGCGGGAGGGACTGGTGGGCTCGTACATTCACCCGGGGGGCAAGATCGGGGTGCTGGTCGAGTTGAGCTGCGAAACCGACTTCGTCGCGCGCACCGAGGGCTTCCAGCAGTTGGTCAGAGATCTGACCATGCAGGTGGCGGCCGCCAACCCCGCCTACGTGGCGCGGGAAGATGTGCCGGGCGAGGTTCTTGAGAAGGAGCGCGAGATCTACCGGCAGCAAATGGCTGATCAGAAAAAACCGCCGCAGGTGCTGGACAAGATCGTCGAAGGGAAACTCGAGAAGTTCTTTGCTGAGCAGTGCCTTCTCGAACAGCCGTTTATCAGGGACGCGACGGGGAAGACGAAGGTGAAAGACCTGGTGGGCCAGATCGGTGCCCGGGTGGGGGAGCACGTGGTGGTGCGCCGGTTCTCCCGCTTCCAGGTGGGCGAGGGCGCGTGACCGGGGCCAGCTGAATGGAGCCTCTGTACCGGCGGATTCTCCTCAAGCTGTCCGGCGAGGCCCTGGCGGGCGAACAGGGATACGGCATTGACCCCATCGTGCTGGTGGGCATCGCGGCGGAGGTCAAGGACGTGACCGCCCTCGGGACCCAGGTCGCCGTCGTCATCGGCGGCGGGAACATTTTCCGGGGAATCGCCGCCAGCATCGGAGGGATGGAGCGGGCGACGGCCGATTACATGGGCATGCTGGCCACGGTGATCAATGCGCTGGCCCTCCAGGACGCGATCGAGAAAACCGGTCTCCCCACCCGGGTGCTCTCTGCGATCGAGATGAGGGCGGTGGCCGAGCCCTACATCCGGCGCCGGGCGATCCGGCACCTGGAGAAATCCCGCGTCGTGATCTTCGCCGCGGGCACCGGCAACCCGTTCTTCACCACCGATACGGCGGCCGCCCTTCGGGCCGTGGAGATCGGCGCAGAGGTCATCCTCAAGGCGACGAAGGTGGACGGGGTGTATTCGGCGGACCCCAAGAAAGACGCGACTGCCAAGCACCTCCCGCGACTGAGCTACATCGAGGTGCTCAACCGCGGGCTCCAGGTCATGGACGCCACCGCGATTTCCCTCTGCATGGACAACAAGCTTCCCATCGTCATCTTCGATCTCTCCCGCCGCGGGAATATCAAGCGCATTGTCCTCGGCGAGTCGGTGGGTTCCGTGGTCACGGGCGACAATCCGCCTTTGAGGGGGTGACGGACAATGCAGGCAGTCATCAAGGAAGCCGAAATGCGGATGCAAGGAGCCCTCGATACGTTGGGCCGCGAATTCGCGGGGGTGAGAACCGGGCGTGCCACGACGGGTTTGCTGGAGGGGATCAGGGTGGACTACTACGGGACCCCCACTCCGGTTCCACAGGTCGCCTCCCTGTCGGTGCCGGACCCGAAGACGCTCCTCATCCAACCGTGGGACGCCAGCCTGCTGCCTCAGATTGAGAAGGCGATCATGAAATCCGATCTGGGGCTCACTCCCGCCAATGACGGGAAGGTGATCCGCCTCGTCATGCCCCCGTTGACCGAGGAACGCCGGAAGCAACTGGCCAAAGCGGTGGGCAAGCTGGCCGAGGATGCGCGCGTCGCGATCCGCAACATCCGCCACGAAGCCAACAAGAAGCTCAAGACGATGGAGAAGGACAAGAAAATCTCCGAAGACGACGGGCGCCGCGGCCAGGAGCAGGTTCAGAAAATCACCGACAAGTTCATCCAGCGGGTAGACGAGCTCTTGAAAAAGAAGGAGCAGGAGATCCTCACCTTTTGACCTCTCCCTCCAGCGCCGCTCCGTCTCCCTCGGGGCGCGTCCTTGTCCTGTGGGGCGAGGGTTTTCCCTGGATTCTTGGCGTTCTTTTCGCTAACATACGCGAATATGGCGTTTGAGCATTTGAGCAGCCTGCCCGCCGCTGATCTCCAGTCGTTAGACGAACCAGAACTCCTGGCTCGCGTCAAAGCGCTCCCGGTTCCCCGGCACGTGGCCATCATCATGGATGGCAACGGTCGGTGGGCCGTGCAGCGCGGTCTGCCCAGGGTGGCGGGGCACCGGGAAGGGGTGAAGGCGGCCCGTGCCGTCGTCCGGGCGGCCGATGCGGTAGGGATTCATTTTCTCACGCTCTACGCTTTTTCGTCTGAGAACTGGAGCCGGCCCTCATCCGAGGTGTCTACGCTCATGTCGCTCCTCGAGCGTTCCATCGACCGGGAGCTGCCCGAGTTGATGGCCAACAATGTCCGGCTCCGGGTGATCGGGCGGCCCAAGGGTGTGCCGACGTCGGTGCGCGAGGGCATTGACCGGGTGGTCGCCGCCACGGCGGCGAATACGGGCCTGACCTTGCTCATGGCGTTCAACTATGGTGGCCGGGACGAGCTCGTGGACGCCTGTCGCGCCCTTGCCCGTCAGGTTCAGGCGGGGGAGATTCGTCCCGACGAGATCGACGAGGATCGGATCGAGCGTACCCTCTACACGCAAGGAGTCCCGGACCCGGACTTGCTGATTCGCACGAGCGGGGAGATGCGGGTGTCGAACTTCCTGCTCTGGCAGATCGCCTATGCGGAGCTCGTGATCACCCCGACGCTCTGGCCTGATTTCGGCGCGCGGAATCTCTACCTCGCCATCGCCGAGTTTCAGCGTCGGGTGCGGCGCTTCGGGGGCGTCTAGTGCCGGGCACTGACGCGACGCCTTTGGCATCGCCCATGGAGCGGACCGCTCCCGGCGTTGCGCTGGCCAAGCGGATCGGGACCGGTGTCGTCTTCATCCCGCTCTTCTACGTTTTCACGCGCTACGCGCCGGTGTGGGCGTTCTCGGCCTTCGTGGTCCTCCTGGGCGCGGTAGGGCAGTGGGAGTTCACGGCGATGTTCCGGCGTGTGGGCGTGGCGGCCTATCCGTGGGTCGGCCTCGTCGCCGGCGTCCTGGTGACGGGGAGCTTCGGCCTCGACCGCGCCGCCCCTTGGGTATTGACGCTGGTCGTGGCGGGTCTCCTGAGCGTCGGGCTCGCCCACCGGGGGGAATTCCCGCCGCGCTGGGAAGGGGTCGCCCTGACGCTCCTCGGCGTCTGCTACGTTAACTGGCTCCTGGGCCACGCGATCCTCCTCCGGGCTCTCCCGCAGGGGGCCGACTGGATCTTCCTGCTCGTGTGGGTGACATGGGTGGGGGAGTCGGCGGCTTATTTCGTCGGTTCAACGCTGGGACGCCACCGGCTCGCCCCGCGGATCAGCCCGCGGAAGACGATCGAGGGAGCCGTCGCCCAGCTCGCGGTTTCGCCGCTGGCATCCCTCGTGGGGCGCTGGTGGTTCTTCCCCGAGTGCGGGCTCCGCGATGCCCTCGTCGTCGGGCTCCTGCTGGGCGTCGTAGGCCAGCTCGGGGACCTCGCCGAGTCCTGGATCAAGCGGAGCGCGCGGACCAAGGACACGGGCTCGCTGATTCCCGGCCACGGCGGGCTTCTGGATCGCCTGGACAGCCTGTTGTTCAACACGCCTGCGCTCTTCTATTACGCGCGCTTCGTGGCCTCCCCATGAAACGGATCACGCTGCTCGGCGCGACGGGCTCCGTCGGCAGGAGGACCCTGGAGCTCGTCTCGGCCTTTCCCGACGCGCTGAGCGTCGAGGGGCTGGCGGCTCGTGGATCCAACGTCGTGCTGCTCGCCGAGCTCTGCCGCCGCTATCGGCCGAAGGCCGTTGCGGTGCTGAAGGCCGACGCCGTGGACTTTCTGGCCCGGGTTCTCACACATCCTCGACCGGAGCTCCTGTCCGGACCGGAAGGGCTCATCACGCTGGCCGCGCAGACTGACGCGGACGTGGTGCTGTCGGCTCTCGTGGGAGGGGCGGGTCTCCTGCCCACCATGGCAGCGATCCAGGCGGGCAGGACGATCGCGCTGGCGAACAAGGAGACGCTGGTCATGGCTGGGAGCTTGATGACTTCGGCGGCGCGCGCCCGCAAGGTCTCGCTCCTCCCCGTGGATTCGGAGCACAGCGCCGTCTTCCAGTGCCTGCAAGGCCACAACCGGTCCGATGTCCGGCGCGTCATCCTCACCGCCTCCGGCGGGCCGTTCCGTCAGCTTTCCCGGGACGCGCTCGCCCACGTGACGGTGGCCGACGCCCTCAACCATCCGACCTGGAAGATGGGAGCGAAGATCACCACGGACTCGGCCACGCTGATGAACAAGGGACTCGAGATCATCGAGGCGCGGTGGCTCTTCGATCTGGCTCCTGAGCAGATCGCGGTAGTGGTCCATCCGCAGTCCATCGTGCACTCCATGGTCGAGTTCATCGACGGGTCCATCATCGCCCAGCTCGGAGTGGCCGACATGGGGATCCCGATCCTCTATGCGCTGACCTATCCGGAGCGCCGCCCGTGCCCGGCTCCCGCCCTGAACCTGGCGGAGGTGGGGCAACTCACGTTCGAGGAGCCCGACATCGAGAAGTTCCCCTGCCTCGTGCTGGCCCGGCGCGCCCTTGCCCGGGGCGGGTCGGCTCCCGTGATCCTCAACGCGGCCAACGAGGTCGGGGTTGCCGCCTTTCTCGAGGGACGCATTCGCTTCACACAGATTCCCGAACTGATTGCAGAAACGCTCGATCGGCTTCCGGTTCGGGAGCTGTCCACCATCGAGGAGTGCGTCGGCGTGGACAGCGAAGCCCGGCACGTGGCGGAGAAGGTCCTCCGCCTGGACGCGTCTGCCACTGCCGGCGCGCGCTGACGAGGAGGCGGGGCGCTCGTGACCACCGTTTTGTCGTTCGTCGTCGTCATCGGGATTCTGATCCTTATCCACGAGCTCGGTCACTTTCTCGTCGCGCGTTGGACGGGCGTCGGGGTCGAGCGATTCTCCATCGGCTTCGGGCCAGTGCTGCTGCGCTGGCGGGGGAAAGAGACCGAGTACTGCCTCTCCGCGATCCCCATGGGCGGGTACGTGAAGATGATGGGGGAGGAGAACCCCCTGGAGGGAGGGGGGAGCGCAGCGGTGGACCCGGCGAAGTCGTTCGCCCTCAAACCGCTGCCCTCGCGGTTTCTGATTGTGTTCGCGGGTCCCGGGATG
>JACQCL010000101.1 GCA_016201645.1 Candidatus Rokuibacteriota bacterium | reverse complement strand
TCAGTTCCTCGGGGAGCTCGAGAGCGTCACGCCGGCGTGGCCACGGGAACTTCTGGCTGACGAGGGTCACGAGAAAGACCACGGGGAACTCGAGCCCTTTGGCCTTGTGCACAGTCAGGACGTGGACCGCGGGGGTGTCGAAATCGGCCTCGGCCACCGGCGGGTCGTCGCCGGCGTCAATGAGCGCATCCAGGTGATTGACGAACTCCCGGACATTGTCATAGCGGAGGACGCGCGAAGCGTCGCGGATGATCCGGAAGAACTTCCCGACGTTCTGCACCTCGCTCTCTTTCTCCGGGGGCGCCTTGGAGTAGCGCGCGACCTCGCCCGAATCCTGGAGAAACTGGTAGAGCAGCTCCCCCGTCGGCATCTCGCGGGCCAGCTCCATGTAGCGCTCCAGATCTTTGAGCAGCTTGCGGATCGCCAGCATCCCCTCGGCGCTGATCCCGTCGGCCACCTCGGGAATCTCATCGAGCCGCCGCATGACATCGTAAAGCCAGCGGTCCCGGCGATCGGCGTAGGTGGCGCACCGGGTCAAGTCCACGATCGGAACCTGGTAGAGATCCGACGAGGCCAGGTAGTGGAGGCTCACCGAGTCGTCGGGGTGGGCCACCGAGCGGAGAAAGGCGGTCAGGAGGCGGATCTCGGGGCGGCCGTAGAGCCCGGCGTTGCCCGAGAACGTCCAAGGGATTCCTTTGAGGTTCAGGGCGCGGAGGAAGGGGTCGGCGTCGTTGTTGGCGCGGACCAGGATGGCGAAGTCGCCGTACCGGTACGCCTTGGCCGCGACCTTCTCCTCGACGAGCACGGCGACGCCGTCGGCCTCGGCGGTCAGCGTGTCGTAGTGGAGGTGCACGGGCGCCGGGCCCGGACCGTGCTCGGCCTCGAGCTTCTTGACGATGCCGTATTTCACCTCGAGCCGGTCGGGGTTGTTGGACGTGATGAGCCGGTAGGCTGCGTCGAGCACTTCCTGGTGGGACCGATAGTTCTTCGTGAGGACGATCTCGCGCGCGTCGGGATAGACCGTCTTGAAGTCGAGCACGTTCGAGATCGCCGCCCCACGGAACTTGTAGATTGATTGATCGTCATCGGCCACGACCGCGAGGTTGAGATGGCGCGCGGCCAGGAGCTTCACCAGCTCGAACTGGGCGTAGTTCGTGTCCTGGAACTCGTCCACCAGGATGTACTTGAAACGCCGCTGGTAGCCCTGAAGGATGTACGGCCGCGCGCGGAAGAGGCGGAGCGCGTACACGATCTGGTCGCCGAAATCCGCGCAACCCGCGCGGGCCAGCAGTTCCTGATACTTCGCGTAAGTTCCCGCCAGTTCCTCCTGCCGGCTCGCGCGGTCGCTGAGCTCCCGGTCCCCGGCTTCGACAGCGGCCTGCGCTCTGAGGCGCTCGGCGAAGGCGAGGTACCCCTCCGGGGAAACGTCCTCGTCCTTGGCGCGGCTGATCAGGGCGATGATCGCCCGGATGTGCTTGGTCGGGTCGCCCAGCGGCCGATAGTAGTCCAGCGGCAACTCGAAGAGGTGGTCGCGGAAGAAGATCACCTGCTCGGCCCGGTTCAGCACGCGGAAGTCGGGCGTGAGCCCCAGCTCCAGGGCGTTTTCCTTCAGCAACCGGTCGCCAAAGGCGTGGAAGGTGGAGATCCACACGTCGGCGTAGCCGTAGGGAACAAGGGTGTCCACCCGCTCCTCCATCTCGGCCGCGGCCTTGTCGGTGAAGGTGAGCGCGAGGATCTCCTCGGGGCGGCAGCGCTTGGTCGCGATCAGGTAGGCGATCCGGCGGGTGATGACGGTGGTCTTGCCGGTGCCAGCCCCTGCGACGATGAGGAGGGGCCCGGTGTCGTGGGTGACGGCGTCAGCCTGGCGGGGATTCAACCCCTCGAGGATCCGCTCAGTCCCGGCCGCCTGGCCGACCATGGGGGGCATTGTACCCTACCGGGCCGACTCCGACGCGGCCCGCAATCCCACATAAAGGATCAGAGTTTTCGCACTTACTAGCAACAGGCCACCTCCTACATATAGGG
>JACQCL010000063.1 GCA_016201645.1 Candidatus Rokuibacteriota bacterium | reverse complement strand
TCTGTAGTGAAGGAGGTCCACTCAGGCTTCTGCCCCGCCTCCTCGGTTTTCCGATACGAGATCAGGTATTTCGGCATAGGTCAGATCACCCTCCCTTCGTGCGTTGCAAGAGGTCCACGAAGCGTTGAAAGAGATAGTTGGCGTCGTGGGGTCCGGGGGACGCCTCGGGGTGGTACTGGACTGAGAAGACCGGCAGCTCCCGGTGGCGCAACCCCTCGCAGGTCCCGTCGTTGAGGTTCACGTGGCTTAGTTCCAAGCCGTGCGGCTTCACGGAATCGGGGTCCACGGCGAAGCCGTGGTTCTGTGCCGTGATCTCCACCTTCCCGGTCGCCAGGTCCTTGACCGGGTGGTTGGCCCCGTGGTGGCCGAATTTCAGCTTGTAGGTGCTGCCGCCCACGGCGAGACCGAGGATCTGGTGTCCCAAGCAAATGCCGAAGATCGGAACCTTACCGAGGAGCCCGCGCACGGTCTCGATCAGATATGGCACGCCCTCGGGATCGCCGGGTCCGTTTGAGAGGAAGACCCCGTCGGGTTTGTGCTCCAGCACCGCCGGGGCGGGGGTCGCGGCGGGGACCACGGTGACGTCGCACCCCACCGAAACGAGCTGGCGGAGGATGTTCTGTTTGATCCCCGAGTCGAACGCGACGACCTTGAAGCGCGCTCCCGGGGGCTCGCGATACCCTCGCACCCGGTCCCACGTCGCCTCATTCCATCCGTGAGGCGCCGGGATCGTTACCTCGCGAACCAGGTCTCTCCCCACGAGACCGGGAGCGGCCTGGGCCTTGGCTCTGAGGCGTACCGGGTCCAGCTCCTCCGTCGAGATCACGCCTTCCTGAGCGCCGCGGTCCCTCAGGTGGCGCGTCAGCGCCCGCGTATCAATCCCCTGGATCCCGACAATCCGGTGCTCCCGCATATAGTCGTCCAGCGTCCGCCGGCCGCGCCAGGAAGACGGGGTGCTCGACGCTTCCTTGACGACAAATCCCTCCACCCAGGGCCGGCGCGATTCGCGATCCTCGGCGTTGATCCCGTAGTTGCCGATAAGCGGGTAGGTCATCACCACGATCTGCCCCTTGTACGAGGGGTCGGTCATGATCTCCTGGTAGCCGGTCATGGCGGTGTTGAAGACCACTTCGCCCACGGTTTCGCCTTCGGCCCCGAGGGATTCCCCTCTGAAGACGCGTCCGTCCGCCAGCGCCAGCACCGCTGGTTTTTTCATGCTTGCAGGCCGCTCTTAATGACGCGCTCCCACATCACGACCCGGCCACCGACGAGCGTCATCCACGGCATCCCCGTCACCCGCCAGCCTCCGAAGGGCGTGTTCCGGCTTTTGGAATGAAAGTGCTCCGGCTCGATTGTCAGCTCGCGTTCCAGATCCAGGATCGTGACATCGGCGTCAACGCCCGGAGACAGGTTTCCTCCCGGCAGGTTCAGAAGCCGGGCAGGGCCGGTGGTGAGTCGCGTCACCAGTGTTTTGAGATCGAGGAGCCCGGGACGGACCAGGCGATCCAGCAGGAGCGACACGGCCGTCTCCAGGCCGATGACTCCCGCGGCGGCAGCGTCGAATTCGCCTTCCTTCTCTGAGAGGGCGTGGGGGGCGTGATCGGTGGCGATGCAATCAATCGTGCCGTCTGCCAGGGCTTCCAGGAGCGCTTCCTGGTCCCGCTTAGTCCTGAGCGGGGGGTTCATCTTGGTATTGGGGTCGTAGCCGCGCACGGCCTCTTCGTTCAGGAGCAGGTGATGCGGCGTGACTTCTGCCGAGACGCGGATCCCCCGGGTCTTGGCGTCTCTCACGAGCCGCAACGCCCCGGCGGTGGAGAGATGAGCGATATGGACGTGGGCGCCGGTCAGCTCGGCCAGGCAGAGATCTCGGGCGACCATGACCTCTTCGGCGGCCGCGGGCCTGCCCGCCAGGCCCAGCTCCGTTGAGACCACGCCCTCGTTCATGACGCCCCCCTGAGCCAGGTGGGCATCCTCGGCATGCGAGATGATGGGCAGGCCGAAGGGGAGCGTGTACTCCATGGCCCGGCGGAGGAGCGCCGAGTTCATGACGGGCTGGCCGTCGTCCGAGAAGGCCACGCAGCCGGCCTCGGCCAGCTCAGCCAGCTCAGCCAGCTCCTGCCCCTCGAGCCCCCGCGAGACCGCCCCGATCGGGTAGACGCGGACGGAGCCCTCGCTCCGGGCCTTGGCCCGGATGTAATCGGTGACCGAGCCGTTGTCGTTGACGGGGTTCGTGTTGGCCATGCAGGCGACCGCCGTGAACCCCCCGGCGGCGGCGGCCTTCGTCCCCGTCGCCACCGTCTCCTTGTATTCGTAACCGGGCTCGCGCAGGTGGACGTGGATGTCAATGAACCCGGGGCAGACGACTTTGCCCGCGGCGTTGATGACAGGCGTCGCCTCTGGAGGTTGGAGTCCCCTTTCGAGCCGCGCGATCTTTCCCTCTTGAATCAAGACATCCTGGATCGCGTCCACGCCGTTGGCGGGATCGAGCACCCTGCCGCCTTTGATCAGCACACTCATGCCTGGGCCCTGGCGCCGGCCAGAAGAAAGAGGACGGCCATCCTGACGGCCACGCCGTTGGCCACCTGGTCCAGGATCACCGAGTAGGGGCCGTCGGCCACTTCGGGCGCGAGCTCGATGCCCCGGTTCACGGGGCCCGGGTGCATGATCAGCACGTCCTGCCGGGCTCCGGCGAGGCGTTGGCGCGTGAGCCCCCAGTACCGGGCATACTCGCGGAGCGACGGGATCAGCCCACCGGTCATGCGCTCCTGCTGGAGGCGGAGCATCATGATCACGTCCACGTCGGCGATGGCCTCCTCCAGGTTGTGGCACACCTTGACCCCCAGTTCCTGGACGAGGGGCGGGATCAGCGTGGGCGGCCCCGCCACGGTCACCGTCATCCCGAGCTTCTTCATGCCGTGGATGTTGGAGCGCGCGACGCGGCTCCGGGC
>JACQCL010000070.1 GCA_016201645.1 Candidatus Rokuibacteriota bacterium | reverse complement strand
TCACCGCCAGCACCACCGCGTCGGGGGGGAACCGCCGGGCCGCGTCCACGAAGTGGACGAAGTCCGGCTCGGGACACCAGGCGTCCACGGTGGAAATCAACGCGCGGCGGGGGCCGATGGCGCTCGTGACTTCGCGGAAGCTTTCCAGCGACGAGCCGGTCGTCTTGACGATGAACCGCAGATCGAGGCCGGGGAATCGGGAGCGCACCCACTCCACCACGTGCCGTTCCTCTCCGTTGACGATGATGACCAGCGACCGGATGCCCGCCGCGACGAAGTGGCCGATCGCGCTCTCGATCAGGGGAGCGCCGGCCACGGGCACCATGGGCTTCGGCACCGTCCACCCGGCGTCGCGCAGGCGGGTGCCGGTTCCCGCCGCGAGGATCCCGCCCTGGAGGATCGGCTCGCCCGTCACAGCAAGAGCTCCGCCAGCTCGTCCAGGGAACGGATCACGCCGTCTTCGGGACAGCACGGCGTTTCCCCACGCGGGGTCAGCCAGATGTGAGGCATCCCGACTGCCCGCGCGCCCGCCATGTCCCTCGGAAGGGAATCGCCAACGAAGACAGCGCCCGAGGAATCGATCGCCAGTCCCTCAACCGCCTGATAGAAGATCCGCGGGTCCGGCTTCACATAACCCGTCTCCCCCGAGTCCACGACGACGGTGAAGAATTGGCGAATCCCCGCGTCCTCGCAGACCGTGGCCAGATTGCCGTAGAAGTTCGAGACCACGCCGAGGCGGTAGCGCTCGCCGAGCGCTCCGAGCAGGCGCCGGTTGTGGCGAAGCCGGCCGAGCGCGTCCGCGACGAAGCGGTCCGCGATCTTCCCGGCGATCTCGCGATCGGGAACGCCGAGGGCCGCCGCGACGCCGTCGGCGAGCTGCCGCACCGTGTCCCGAAACGACAGGGCGGGAGGAACGGTTCCGACCAGTGCGTCGTCCGCCGCGTAGAACGCCGCGTCGAACTCTTCGGGAGCCGCCGCCACCCCTTGGTTCAGGTAGAGGCGGAAAAAACGCTCCTTCCAGGGGATCCCGTCCGCGTCCAGCGTGCCGCCGAAATCGAACAGGACGGCGGTCCCTTTTTCCTTCCAGGTCGCGATCGCCGACGCCCGGCTCATGCGTGGCGCTCCAGACGGCGCGCCTCGGTCCGGGCGATCAGGACGAGCACGCAGAGGAAGAGCGGAGTGCCGACGGCGGCCAGGGCCAGAAACCACTTGGCCTTCCCCGCCGCCGACAGCAGCACCACCAAATAGATGAAGTCGCGGCGGACCAGCATGTCAGCCATGCGTGGCAACCAGTCGGCCCGCTTTCGGCGGCCATCGGGGAACAGTGGACCGGCAATGGTCGTTTCCTCCCTGGTGTGCCGGTACACGAAACCGGCCGTCAGCAGCGCGCTGGCGACCGCCACGCCGCCAAGGAGCAGCGGCCATGCCGCCTGAATGGCGAGACTCCAGCCGACCGCGATGCACGCCGTGAGGGCCACATAGACCACGTTATCACCCCAGAAGTCGAGCAGGCTGCCCCAGCGCGATTCCTGGAACTTGAGCCGCGCGAGCTCGCCGTCACAGCCGTCGAGGATCGAGTGGATCAGCAGTAGCAGGGCGCCGGTCAGCTGATAGGCCGCCGTCGCCGACAGGAAGAACGGGGCGCCGAGGAGTCCGATGGCGAGGCTCACCAGGGTCATGGCGTTGGGGGTGATTCGCGTGGGGGCGAGGCGCCGCGTGAGCGCCAGAGAGATGCGCCGCTCCACGTGGCGGGACATGAACCCTTCCGCCTCTTTGACGAGACTGCGCAGAAGCCAGGTCTCGGCGCGCGGGACCGACTGGGGCGCGGTGAGGATGAACCGCCCCTCTTCGGTCACGGGGCCGCCCGCGGCCGGGAACGACTCGCCCAGGGACGCGAAGAGCGCCGGCGCGCCGTGTGAGCCCGCCGCCTCGGCGAGGATCAGGTCCGGATCGGCCGTCTCGATCACCGCTGCCACTGAGCCGTCGGTGCAGAGCCGTTCGGCCTCGATCGGGGCATCCAGCAGCGTGCGCAGCCACTTGGCCTGGGGGAGGACGTGCGCCGCCAGCAAGACGATGCGGCTCAGCGGGGGCGGTGAGACCCGCCCGTCAGGAGCGAGCGTGGCGGCGATAGTCCCCGCGAGCAGGCTTCGATCCGCGGGGACGGCGGCGGGATGGAGGAGAATCTGCCTGAAGCCGGCCCGCGTGGCCGCGAGGACTGTGCGGCGCAGCAATGGGAGTCCCGCGATGCGCGTGCCCGGAGCGACGTCGCCGCCGGCGGAGCCGGGCGGGAGGATCACCAGCACGCCGGCCGCGGAGACGCTGGGAGGGCGCGATGCGTGCTGTAGCTGCGACTCGGTCACTCCTGTCCCTGGATGAAGCGCTCGAGCCGCTGGCGGGCGGTGTCGTCCGGCCACTGCTCTGGCGGTGATTTCATGAGGTACGCGGAAGGGGCTGCCAGGGCTCCCTTGATCCCGCGGTCGAGGGCGAGCTTGCAGCAGCGGATGGCGTCAATGACCACGCCGGCCGAGTTGGGCGAGTCCCACACTTCGAGCTTGAGCTCCACGGAGAGAGGGAGGTGGCCGAAGCCGCGCCCCTCCATGCGGATGTGGGCCCACTTCCGGTCTTCCAGCCACGGCACGTAATCGCTCGGGCCGATGTGGATGGCGTCGGGGGCGAGCGGGTGGGCCATCTGCGACATCACGGCATCCGTTTTGGACACCTTCTTCGACTGGAGTCGCTCGCGCTCAAGCATGTTGTAGAAATCCGTGTTGCCCCCGACGTTGAGCTGGCTCGTCCGCTCGAGCCGGACGCCGCGGTCCATGAAGAGTTTGGTGAGGACCCGGTGGACGATCGTGGCGCCCACCTGCGACTTGATGTCGTCACCGATCACCGGCAGCCCCCGCTCCTCGAAGCGGCGGCGCCAGTAGGTCTCCCGCGCAATGAACACGGGAATGCAATTGACGAAGCCGCACTGAGCGTCCAGCACTTGCTCGACGTACCATTTGGTGGCCATTTCGCTCCCGACCGGGAGGAAATTGATCACGACGTGGGTGCCCGTGTCGCGCAGGATGCCGGCGAGGTCGGCCGTGGCGCCGGGCGCCTTCGTGATCACCTGGGAGAGGTAGTGTCCCAGCCCGTCGTGGGTCATCCCCCGGTGCACCGGCACGCCGAGGCGGGGGACCAAGGCGAAGCGCGCCGTGTTGTTCGGCGGGGCGAAGATCGCTTCCGAAAGGTCGCGTCCGACCTTCCTGGCGTCGATGTCGAAGGCGGCGGAGAACTCGATGTCCCCGACGTGGTAACCGCCCAGGCGGGGGTGCATGAGTCCCGGGATGAAGCCCTCATCGGGGGCGTTCCGGTAGTGAAAGACGCCTTGGACCAGGGCGGACGCGCAGTTGCCAACTCCCACGATTGCAACACGAACGGCTGTCACGGCAGCGCCTCCTTATTCGCGAGCGTGAGCTACACTGAACGACGCTGTTGAACCTCCGCATTGTAGCACAGTTGGAGCGTGCTGGGGGAGCGATTCTCGGCTGGACTTCGCTCATGTCGGCTCGGCGCCGGCGGTGACTCGGAAGAAGGACAGCGCCACTAGGCCGGCGGCCACCCAGGCGAGCTCCCTGAAGCGTCGAACCAGGGTCATGCTCAGCCCGGCTCCCGCCCCGAGACCGAAGGCCGCGAAGACGGCCATGGTCCCACCCTCCAGGGCGCCGACTCCGGCCGGGATCAGAAACGCTGCCGACTTGATCGCGGTGGCGAAGGCTTCGATGACGAGCGCCGTGGTCAGGGAGACGGGAGTCCCCATGAAGTGGAGGATCAGAAAGACCTCCAGGCTACCCAGCACCCACCCGACGAAGTGGAAGAGGAGCGACAGGGTGAGTCGGCCTGGATGCCCCCTGTAGAACGCCGACAGCTCCCGGTCGAGGCGACGGACGCCCTCTTCCCGCTGGTCCCCCCAGGAGAGGCCGAGCCCGCGGAGGAACCGGAGGCCCCCTCCGAAGAGCCCCCTCTGCTGCAGGAGGACGAATGCTCCCAGGGCCACGGCCCCCGCCGCGGCCAGCCAGATCATTCCTCTGAGCAGCGGCGAGGCCGGCGGCAGCGAGGTGAGCGCCAGGGCGATCCCCGCGACCAGAAACAGCCCCTGGGACAGTGAGAGGGTGGTCTTTGCCACGACGACCGAGGCCAACCCTTCGTCCAGCGGGACCTGGGGCCGGAGGAGGTATGCCTTCACCGGCTCGCCGCCCATCGAGGCGGTCGGCGTGATGGCGTTGAATGCCTCGCCCGCCATCCTCACAGTGAACAGGGTGGAGAACGAGGCCAGGTCGCGCCGGAAGGCGAAGCGCCAGCCCAGGGTATCCAGTGCGACGATCAGCGCAAAGGGAAACCAGACGATGAGAAGGAGGCGCCACGAGATGGCCTGGAAGGAGACCAGGAGAGTTTCAGGTCCCACCTGAGCCACGAGATAGGCGAGGAAGGCGACACCCACCCCGAGGAGCACGAGTCGGACCGCGCTCATCCGCTGTCCCCCAGGCGCTGGATGAGTGGCAGCACCTCCGCTTCAGCCCGCCGGAGGTCTTCGGCGAAATCTATTTCCGTCCAGGGGAGCCCTTCGACATCCACCCACCCCACGTGGACTCGCCGGAGCAAGAGGTCGATGGCGTCCTCGTATTCATGGTATTGGTTTTGATCCCGGAGGACTTCCTCGATGCATTCCCGGAGCACGGGGCCGTGGGACGCGCCGCACTTGAAGAAGCCCACCGCCTCGCCGACCGTGTCGTGCGGCGGCGGCTCGATGACCTTCTTTCCGATTGCCAGGACCCGGCCCGCGCGGGCGTAAACCTTCTGCTCTTCGCCGGTGTCGATGAACCCCCGGTCGATCAGCAGTGCGCTCGGGTTCGGGCACTCCAGCAGGCGGCCGAGACAGGCGGTTGGGAAGAGCACGTCGGCGTCCATCACGATCGAGTTCGCGTTCAGTTGCGTTCAGTTCGTCCCGGCAGACCCACAGGGAGCGGATCGAGTCCCGCGTGTATTCAGGATTTTCCACGTAACGGACCGGTAGGCGCCCGAAGCGATGTCCCGCGACCCGGCGGATCTGGTCCTGGCAGTGGCCGACAACGATCACGGCCTCGGAAACGGGCGTCACGGCCAGCGAGTCGAGCATGCGCTCTAGGAGGGGGCGGTCGCCCACCCGGAGCAGGCACTTCGGCTGACGGTCGGTCAGGGGGGCCATGCGATGTCCCACACCCGCCGCAAGGATGAGCGCGCGCATCCGCCTACTCGGCCCCGAGGACGATCAAATCAATTCTTCGCGGTTCCTTTGCTCTTCGCCTCTTCCTCGAGGAACTCCTCCTGTTTGGTCCTCATCTTCTTGACCAGCTCGCCGTACGAAGAGGTCTGGATGATCTTGTTGAACTGGGTGCGGTAGTTCGAGATGAGGCTCACGCCCTCGATGACGACATCATAGACCAGCCAGCGGTCCCCCCGCCGGAGCATCCGGTAGTCCACCGGCACCTCCTGCCCCTGCTTGGTGAGGATCTTGCTGGATACCATGGCGTAATCCCCGTCCAGTTGCTCCCGCCCGTATTGCATCTTCTCGCCCCCGTAGAGCTCGATCTTGGAGATGTAGGAGCGCTCGAGGAGGTCCGAGAAGAGCTGGACGAACTCCTCCCGCTCCCTGTCCGTCCGCCCCTGCCAGTGGCGGGCCAGCGAGCGCCTGGCCGTCTCGGCGAAGTCGAAGATGTCGTTGGCCACCTTGCGGACGGCCGTTCGGCGCTCCTTGACCCTGCCGTCAACCTTGAGGGCGGGATCTTCGAGGATCTGGATCACCTTGTCGATGGAAGTTTTCAGCTGGTCCGTCGGAGGGCCGGCCCATCCCTCGCGGGCCACGACCAGGAGCAGGAATCCGGCGAGGATGAAGCTTAGCTGTCGGTAGCGGGTCATGGGATCCTCCACGTGCCTAGACTTTGCCGAAAATGTATTTCGAGAGCAACTCCTCAAAATCCACGGGCGCCTCGACCTCGCGGATGCGACCGTTCGGCGGAATCAGCCGGTCCGAGCCGCCCGGGTTGATCCGCACATACTTCTCCCCGATCAGCCCCTTGGTCTTGATGGAGGCGATCGAGTCTTCCTGGAGTTTGACGTCGCTGCGGATCCACATGTGCACCCGGGCTTGGTAGTCGGCGAGAGAAATACTCTCAACGCGGCCGATTTCGACCCCGGCGATCTCCACTGTCGAACCGGGCTTCAGGCCTCCGACAGAGGGGAAGTCCGCCGTGACCTGATACCCGTGACCCCCCAGGAATTCGACTCTGCCGAGTTTAACCGAAAGCCACGACAATGCCAAGATGCCAATGATGACGAAGATGCCGACCCCAAGGTCCAACGCCGAGCGACGCATCTGCCTGTCTCCTTAGGTGGCCCGGATTGGGCCCTCGATCTCCCCCCGGATGAATTGCTGGACGACGGGGTTGGCGGAGCCCTGGATGGTCTTGGGGTCCCCCGCTTCCACGATGACCCCGTCGTGGAGCATCGCCACCCGGTGAGCGATCTGGAAGATCTCCGGAATCTCGTGGCTCACCATAATCGCCGTGAACCTGAACTTCCGATGGAGATCCAGGATCAAGTGGTGGATGGCATTGACCAGCACGGGGTCCAGCCCGGTGGTCGGCTCGTCGAAGAAGACGATCTCGGGTTCGGTGACCAGGGCGCGGGCAATGGCCACACGCTTTTTCATCCCCCCCGAGATCTCCGCCGGGTCCTTGTGGCCCATGCCGGCGAGCCCCACCTGGGCCAGCTTCTCTTCGGCTCGGTCCTGGATCTCCTGGGGCGAGAGGGCCGACTTCTCTCTGAGCGGGAAGGCGACGTTGTCGAACACCGTCATCGAGTCGAAGAGCGCCCCTCCCTGGAACACGACGCCGTAGCGCTCGCGGACCCGATCCAGCGCGCGGCCGCGGAGCCCGGTGATGTCCACGTCGTCAACCAGGATCCGGCCCGAGTCGGGCTGGAGCAGGCCCAAGAGGTGGCGGAGGAAAACCGACTTTCCCCCGCCGCTCCGGCCGATCACGATCACGATCTCCCCGCTCGGGACCTCGAGGGTCACGCCCTGGAGGACCCGCTGGTCGCCAAAGGCTTTGTGGAGGTTCTCGATGCGGATCACGGGAGGACCGATCCCAGGAAGTAGTCCCAGACCAGAATCAGCACGGAGGAGAGGACCACCGCCTGGGTGGTGGCGCGTGACACGCCTTCGGCTCCGTGCCCGGTATAGTACCCCTTGTACGTGCAGACCCAGGTGACGATGACCCCGAACGACAGCGACTTCCAAAATCCGGTCATGATGTCGGCCATGTCCACGAAGGTCCGCATCTCGCCGAAGTAGGTGCCCTCCGACAGGCCGAGCAGCTTGACACCCACGAGGTACCCTCCGAAGATCCCGACCACGTCGAAGATGGCCGTCATCAGGGGGAACGTGATGAACCCCGCCACGATCACCGGGACGATCAGATAGCGGACGGGGTTCAGCGCCATGACGGTGAGCGCGTCGATCTGCTCGGTGATCCTCATGATCCCGATCTCCGCGGTCAGCGCCGAGCCGGCGCGCCCCGTCACCATGAGGGCCGCCAGCACCGGCCCGAGCTCGCGGATCAGCGAGAGGGCCACCGCGGGCCCCAGGAACGCTTCGGAACCGAAACGGACGAGCGTGAGGAAGACCTGGAGCCCCAGCACCATCCCCGTGAACGCCCCGGTGAGAATGATGATGGAAAGCGAGCGGAAGCCGATGAAGTGGACGCGCTCCAGGAGCTGGCGGAACTTAAACGGCGGGATGAAGGTCCAGGCCACGGCCTGGGCCAGGAAGAGGCCGAAGCGACCCAGAGACCCGACAATGTCGAGGGACGCCCGCCCCAGCGATTCAACAGGGCCGAGAAACGCTGTCGAGGGCTCCGTGTTCATCCGCGCGCGCGACGATACACCCCCAACGCCCACAGGGGAAAGTACTTGGCGTAGAAGTGGTACTTCAGCATGAACACACGCGGGAAACCGGTTCCATTCCAGAGCGGGTCCACCCAGGAGCCATCGGGTTCCTGGGTTTCGAGGAGGTAGAGGATGCCGCGCTCGACGGCAGGGCCGGACACCCGACCGGCAGCGAAGAGTCCCAGGAGGGCCCAGGCCGTCTGGCTTGGGATCGAGGCTCCGACCCCGGCGAGCGTCGGGTCGTCGTAGCTCGCCAACGTCTCCCCCCAGCCCCCGTCGGGATTCTGCTTGGACTCGAGCCAGCGTCGAGCCTTCTGCACGTAGGGCTGGGAGAGATCCTCGCCGATCGCTCGGAGCCCGCGGAGGACAGACCACGTGCCGTAGATGTAGTTGACGCCCCAGCGGCCGTGCCAGGAGCCGTCTTCCCGCTGGGTGCGCTTGAGGAACGCGATTCCCCGCCGGGCCGGGGAGAAGTCGGGGCGGTAGCCCAGCGTGCCCAGCGTCTCGAGTGCCCGGCCCGTGAGATCCTCGGTGGAAGGATCGAGGAGCGCCCCGTGGTCGGCGAAGGGAATGTTGTTCAGGACGAGCTTGTCGTTGTCGGCGTCGAAAGATCCCCAGCCGCCATCGCGCCCCTGCATGGCCAGCACCCAGCGAAGCCCCCGCTCCGCGGCGGCGCGTTGGCGCTCCCGGCCGGCGGCTTCGATCTTGGCCAGGGCCATCAGGACCATGGCGCTGTCGTCCACGTCCGGGTAGAAATCATTGGCGTACTGGAAGGGCCAGCCCCCGGGCTCGGCCGCGGGCCGTTTGACGCGCCAATCGCCGGGCACCAGGATCTGCTCGTCCAGCATCCACTGGGCCGCCCGCTGGAGGCCCGGGTGGGAGGCCGGCAGGCCCGACTCCACCAGCGCGTTGGCGGCGAGCGCAGTGTCCCAGACCGGTGACAGGCAGGGTTGATAGTGCAGGGTGTCCATCCCCTCGACGGCGAGCGCCTCGATCTCCTTGAGCTGGCCGTGGATGAGCGGATGATCGTCCGGATAGCCGAGGCAGCGCAACGCGAGCACCGCGTTGGCCATGGCCGGGTAAATGCCCCCGAGTCCCCCGGGCACGGCGAGCCGTTCTTCGAGCCAGAGCCTCGCCGCGTCGATCGCCCGGGGCCGCCAGGGGCGGATCCCGTGCCGTTCCCAGAATTTCAGCCCGTCGTCAACGGCGATGAAAAAGTTCTTCCAGGACAGGGGCCGGCGGGTTCGCTTGAAGCGCAGGCTCTGGCGCTCCCGCGGCACCGGCCAGAGCTCCGCCAGACCGAGGCCCGGCGGCAGCCGCCTGACCGGCTTTTTGTCCATCAGGATCAGGAGGGGAACGATGACCGTCCGGGACCAGTAGGAGACCTCGTAGATGTTGAAGTAAAACCAGCGCGGCAGGAGCATGATCTCCACCGGCATGGCGGGGACGCCCGACCAGTCGTATTCGCCGAACAGCGCGAGCGTGATCTTGGTGAAGACGTTGGCCGCCACCGGTCCGCCGCGGGCCAGAATCAGCCCGCGCGCGGCCACCATCGCCGGATCCTCCGGCGAGACGCCGGCAAGCTTCAAGGCAAAATAGGCCTTGATCGTGGCGGAAAGATCGGCCGGACCCCCTTCGTAGGGGGGCCAGCCGCCGTCCGGAAGCTGGCCGGATCTGAGGTAACGGACGGCCTTTCGTTCGCGCTCGCGGTCGACGCGATCGAGCAGACGGCAGAGGAGGAGGTATTCGGAGGTGATGGTGCTGTCGGCCTCGAGTTCCCCCCTCCAGTGGCCGTCCGACGCCTGGGCCGAGAGGAGGAAAGCCCGGGCCTTTTCGATAGCCCGGTCCACAGCAGAGATGCTCGAGTTGGACGCGGTCATGGCGCGTTCAGGACTGCCCCGCAGAACGTTGCCACATCCTACCAAAGAAAGCAAAATTCTCAAAGACTTTAACCTTGAAAACCCCGGGCAGTTTCAGTATCGTGGGGAAGGTGCTCGGGGCTCCTATGGCCGATTTCACAAACCTCGTTATCGGAACGCTTGTCCTCAGACCGTACGTGTTCCTCTTCCTCGCCGTCTATCTGGTGGCGGCGACTCGGGATTGGAGCCTGCGGCGCGCCCTGGCCTTCACCGGTTGGGCGTGGGTCCTGGCCTTCCTCGCCGAGTACTCGTCCACCAGGAACGGCTTCCCCTTCGGCCTGTACCACTACACCCAGACCACGCGCGGGCAGGAGCTTTTTCTCGCCAACGTCCCGGCCATGGATTCGCTCTCCTTCACGTTTCTGGCCTACGCCTCGTTTGCGCTCGCCCGGCTGCTCCTCGAGCGGAGCCGTGGCGTTGCCGTCGTCTTCCTCTCGGGGCTTTTGATGATGCTTCTCGACGTCGTCATCGATCCGCTGGCGGTCCGGGGAGACCGGTGGTTCCTCGGCCGGATCTTTTACTACCCCGAGGGCGGGGTGTACTTCGGCGTGCCGCTTTCCAACTTCCTCGGCTGGGCGCTGGTGGGTTGGATCGTCGTCGGCGGGTTCTCCAGTTTTTCCCGGTTCACCGAAGGGGCGCCTCGGCCGTTTCTTGGGGCGGGCCTCTATTACGGCGTGTTGGCCTTCAACCTGGCCGTGACCTGGTGGATCGGCGAGCCGCTGCTCCTCGCCGTCGGCCTCATCCTTCATGGTGCGCTCCTTGCTGTGGTCTGGTCCGGGAAGGGCCTGAAAGTGGTCTCTCCTGGGCGCCACGCATTGAACACGGACCTCTCCGAACACAGAGGCTATAGCTGATGGTTCCCGTGTCGCAGATGTGGGCAGTAGCGTCCTACGTGCTCAGGCAGAAACTGCGCGGGAGGAAGCGCTATCCGCTGGTGTTGATGCTGGAGCCGCTTTTCCGCTGCAATCTGACGTGCGCGGGTTGCGGGAAGATCCAGTACCCCGCTCAGATCCTGAGAAAGGAGCTCTCGGTCGAAGAGTGCCTCCGGGCGGTGGACGAATGCGGCGTGCCCGTCGTGAGCATTCCCGGCGGGGAGCCGCTCATGTACACCCAGATCGGCGAGCTGGTGGACGTCCTGGTGAAGCGCAAGAAGTACGTCTATCTCTGCACGAACGCCATCCTGCTCAAGGAGAAGCTGGAGGAAGGGGTCTTCACGCCGTCCAAGTATTTGAGCTTCAGCATTCACATGGACGGCCTTCGCGAGGAGCACGACGAGGCGGTATGCCGGGACGGCATCTATGACGAGGCCGTCGAGGCGATCACAGAGGCCCTCCGCCGCGGGTTCAGAGTGACCACCAACACCACGCTCTTCGATGGCGCCAACGCGGCGCGGGTGAGGGAATTCTTCGACGAGATGATGCGGCTCGGGGTTGAAGGCATGATGCTCTCCCCCGGCTACAACTACTCCAAGGCCCCCGATCAGGAGCACTTCCTCCGCCGGACCAGGACGCGGGAGTTGTTCTCGAAGATTCTCTCCAATCCCCAGAAGCACTGGAAGTTCAACCAGTCGCCGCTCTTCCTGCAGTTCCTCATGGGCAAGCAGGACTACGAGTGCACGCCGTGGGGCAACCCCACCTTCAACATCTTCGGGTGGCAGCGGCCCTGCTACCTCTTGCAAGAGGGGTATGCCGAGAGCTTCCAGGACTTGATGGAGAACACCCGCTGGGAGCAGTACGGGAGAAAGAGCGGCAACGAGAAGTGCCAGGACTGCATGGTCCACTGCGGCTACGAACCCACGGCCGTGGATCACACCTTCAACAGCTGGAAGGGCTTCAAGGACACCGTCGTCGCCACCCTCACGGGCAAGCTCTAGGCAAGGCGACGGCGGTTTGAGCGGCGGCTTTGCCGCCGCAACCCATGGGGAGGTTTCGGAGGGGGTCGGGCCCCACGCGGAAGCGTGGGTGGGGGTCCCCTCCGACGAAAAGGGGGGAGGTATCGGAAGGGGGGCGGTAGCCCCCCTCCGAGAAGGAGATGAGTTTGGAAGGCTGGGTGCCGAACCTCTCGGAGTACCTGACCCTCGCCGACGTGATCGATCAGGCTTTCGATTACCGGGGCAATACCACCGTGGTAAAGGTGGACGGCACCGAGGTGGAGGGATACATCTTCAACCGGAATAAGGACGTGCTGGAGCCCTACGTCCAGATGTTCGACGTGGCCGGGAACGGGCCGTTCAAGATCCCGTACTCGGAGATTAAGAACATCAAGTTCACCGGGAAGGACACGGCGACGGGGAATTCCTGGCTGGCTTGGCTTGAGCGCAAGGAAAAGGAGAAGGCTGAGAAAGCGGCGCCGCTCGACAAGGGGACGGCGTGACCGACGTTCTCGTCCTCACCGCCGTCGAGCTCGAAGCCCGAAACCTGGCCCGCGAACTGGAACTCCCGCGGCTCTCCCGCTTCCCGTTTCCGGTCTTCGAGGGGTCCGGAGGCGTCGCTCGCGTTCGGATCGCCCCCCTGGGCCTCCGCGCCCTCTTGCTTGCCGAGCGGTGGCCATCCCTCGCTGCCGACCTTTCCTCGCCGCTCGTGATCTCCGCGGGCACCTGCGGGGCACTCGCTCCTGAGCTGAGCGTCGGCGACCTGGTGCTCCCCGAGAGCGTTCTTGGCCCTGCCGGGGAGCGAGTGAATGTGACGCCGAGCGCTCACGCGGCCGCCGTCAAGCACGCCGGCGGCGCCCGGACAGGGCTCCTCTTGACCAGCACCGATGCCGTCGGAACGCCGGAGGCAAAGGCTGACCTCTGGCGCTTCACGGGAGCCATGGCGGTGGATATGGAATCGGCCGCCATTCTTGCCTGGGCCTCCCGCCGGGGGTGCCCCTCGCTCGTTGTTCGCGCGGTCTCCGACGCCGCGCGCCAGCACGTCCCCCCTGAACTCATCGGTCTCGTGACCCCGGAGGGGAAACTCCGGACCGGTCGGGCCGTGGCCCTGGCCCTGACCCATCCCCGAACCATCCCCCACGCCCTCGCCCTCCGGCGCGGCACCGGGCGGGCGCTCAAGGCCGTCGCCCGGCTGATCTCTGCCCTGGTCAACTAACCCGAAGGGGCTTCCGTCATGAGCGTGCTGGTCACGGGCGGCACTGGCTTTGTCGGGGCGAACCTCGTGCGTGAGCTATTGAGGGATTGCCACGGCGTTCGAGTCCTCGTCAGGCCGTCGAGTGACAGGAGCGCCCTGGAAGGGTGCGACGTCGAGTTTGTGGAGGGCGACCTCCTCGATCCGCCGTCTCTGAAGCGGGCAACGGCCGGCACCCGCGTGGTGTACCACGTGGCCGCGGACTACCGTCTGTGGGCTCGGGATCCTGAGCCGCTCTATCGGGCCAACGTGGACGGGACCCGCCACGTCCTGGGGGCCGCCGCGGAAGCGGGGGTCCAGCGGGTGGTGTACACCTCCACGGTCGGGGCTCTTGGCATTCCCGACGATGGGCGACCCGGGGACGAGGCCACGCCGGTGTCCCTCGCCGACATGGTCGGTCCCTACAAGCGGTCCAAGTTTTTGGCCGAGCGGGTGGCAGAGGAGTGGGCCCGTAGCGGTCTGGCTGTCGTGATCGTCAACCCGTCCGCGCCCGTGGGGCCTTGGGACGTGAAGCCGACGCCCACCGGGAAGATGATCGTGGACTTCCTCCGGGGGAAAATGTTTGCCAGCCTTGACACCGGGCTCAATCTCGTCCATGTGAGGGATGTGGCGCGCGGGCACATCCTCGCAGCGGAACGGGGACGGATCGGCGAAAAGTACATCCTCGGCAATCGGAACCTCTCCCTCACCGAAATATTCGGCATATTAGGGCGCATTGCCGGGTTGCCGGCCCCGCGCTTTTCGATTCCCTATCCGATCGCCTGGCTCGCGGCGGCGTCCATGGAAGGCTGGGCACGGGTCGCGGGTCGGGAGCCGCGCGTTTCGCTCACGGCGGTGAGGATGGCCAGGAAGCGGATGTATTTTGATCCCTCCAAGGCGGTCCGGGAACTCGGCCTGCCACAGACTCCCGTCGAAGAGGCTCTCCGCGACGCGGTCGAGTGGTTCGTGGCGCGGGGCCAGGCGGCTGTGAGCCTTCCCCGTCGGCACAATGTCCCGGCGGGGGCGGCACCGGGGCCCCGGCCATGAACGCGACGGAATTCTGCTCGACGCTGACGCGCAAGAGCCGGTCCAACTTCTACTACGCCTTCCTCCTTCTGCCGAAACCCCAGCGGGAGGCGATCTACGCCGTGTACGCCTTCTGCCGGATTGTGGACGACGTCGTGGACCTGGGCCGGGACCCTGAGGTCCAGCGAAAAGAGCTGGCCCACTGGCGCCGGGAGATCGCGCGCTGCTTCGAAGGAATGCCCGAAGAGCCCGTGGCCCAGCGCCTCTGCCAGGTGATCCGGGCATACTCGGTTCCCCGGGCGGCCCTCGAGGAGATCATCAACGGGGTGGAGATGGACCTGGAGCGGTCCACCTATGAGACGTTCGAGGAGCTCTACCCGTACTGCTACCGCGTCGCCGGCGCGGTGGGGCTCTGCTGCATCGAGATCTTCGGCTACGCCGACCCCCGCGCCCGCGACTACGCGGTGAACCTCGGCGTGGCGCTCCAGCTGACCAACATTCTCCGCGACCTCCAGCCTGATGCCCAACGAGGTCGCATTTATGTTCCGCAAGCCGATCTGCGGCGCTTTCGCGTGAGCCCGGAGGATCTGAGGCTGGGGCGCTACACCTCCGAGTTCGTGGAGTTGATGGAATTCCAGGCGCTGCGGGCGCGGTCATTCTACCGCCGGGCCTGGGAGCTGCTTCCGGAGACGGACGCTCGCCGGCTCTTTGCCGCGGAGATCATGGGGCGCATCTACTTCGCCCTCCTCCGGACGATCGAGGCGCGGCGGTACCGGGTCTTCGACGGACGCATCTCCGTCTCGGTTCTGACCAAGCTTGCCATCGCTCTCAGATGCTGGGCCGAGTCGCGGCTGGGAGTGGGCACCATGCGGCGGGAGGTCGCGTGAACGCGCCCGGCCCGATAACCATCGCA
>JACQCL010000060.1 GCA_016201645.1 Candidatus Rokuibacteriota bacterium | reverse complement strand
TCCGGCGACTCGAGCGATTCGAGCGCCTTCGCAAGGGCGCGGCCACCCTGAGCGACGGCGACATCGACGCGCTCCGGACCGGACTGCGGCCCTGCTGGCGGAGCCGAGACACCGAAACCCTCCTCGACATGGCTGCTCGAATTCCAGGCCGGCTGCTGGATCGGGACCGTTGGCTCCAAACCTTCGTCCTGGCCGCGCGGACCCTCTCGACCGCGCAGGCGGGGAGCGCGAGCCCCGCTCACGGGTGACGTCACCCAGCCCTCCCGGCTGCCCGAGCCCACGGCGGGCTCGCCAATGTTGGCCATAATGCGCGTTTCTGCTATAGTTTTTGAACCATGAACATTTGCGTCGTCGGCACCGGCTATGTGGGCCTCGTCACCGGAGCGGTCTTCGCCGACCTGGGCAACGACGTCATCTGCGTGGACAAGGACCGCGAGAAGATCGAAGGCCTCAATCGGGGGCGGATGCCGATCTACGAGCCCGGGCTCGAGGAGATGGTGGCCCGCAACGCCGCCGACGGCCGGCTCGCCTTCACCACGAGCCTGGCCGAGGGGGTCAGGAAGTCTGAGATCATCTTCATAGCGGTCGGAACCCCGCCCAAACCTAACGGCGAAACCGACTTGTCGGCAGTGGAAGAGGTCGCCCGCGGGATCGCCCGGGCCATGGACCGCTACAAGGTCATCGTCAACAAGTCCACGGTGCCGGTGGGGACCGGCGACCTGGTGCGCGAGATCATCGTCAGGAATCAACCGGCGCCGGTGGAGTTCGACGTCGTCTCGAACCCCGAGTTCCTCCGCGAGGGCTCCGCGATCGAGGACACCCTGCGCCCGGACCGGATCGTGATCGGGGCACCCAGCCAGCAAGTGGCCATGACCCTCCTCGAGCTCTACGCTCAGCTCGGGCGCCCCATGATCATCACGGACATCCCCTCGGCGGAGATGATCAAGTACGCCTCCAACGCGTTCCTCGCGGCCAAGGTCTCCTTCATCAACGCCATCGCCAACATCTGCGAGCTGGCGGGGGCGGATGTGACCCAGGTGATCAAGGGGCTCGGGCTCGACCCGCGGATCGGCACGACGTTCCTCCAGGCCGGGCTCGGCTTCGGGGGTGCCTGCCTGCCCAAGGACGTCGAATCGCTCGTCCAGACCGCCGCGACCCTCGGCTACGACTTCAAGCTCCTCAGGAACGTCGCGGAGATCAACCGGGAGCGCGCCTACCACTTCGTCGAGGGGATGCGGAAGGCGCTGGGCCCGCTGGACGACAAGGTGATCGCCATCCTGGGCCTGGCCTTCAAGCCCAACACCGACGACATGCGCGAGGCGAAGAGCGTGGAAGTGGTGACGCTCCTCCACGAGGCCGGGGCCACCATCAAGGCCTACGACCCGGTGGCCACCGAGAATGCCCGAAAGCTCCTGCCTCCCGGGGTCACCTACTGCGCCTCCCCGTACGAGGCCGCGGAGAAGGCCGACGCGCTGGCGCTCCTCACCGAGTGGAACGAGTTCAAGTTCCTGAACCTCGAGCGCCTGCGCTCCCTCATGCGACGCCCCGTGATCTTCGACGGCCGAAACCTCTACGAGCCCGAGCGGATGCGGCGAGTCGGCTTCGAGTACCATTCCGTCGGCCGAAAGCCCATCCTCCCCGCGTAGCCGTCCCATGCGCATTTTGGTGACGGGAGGGGCCGGCTTCATCGGCTCCCACCTCTGCGAGTTCCTCCTCGCTCGGGGCGCCGAGGTGGTCTGCATGGACAACCTCCTCACCGGGAGCATCGAGAACCTCGCCCACATCACCGACCCGCGCTTCGCCTTCGTGAAGCACGACGTCACCAACTACATCCATGTGGCCGGTCCCCTGGACTACGTCCTCCACTTCGCCAGTCCCGCGTCGCCCCTGGACTACGCGCAGCTTCCAATCCAGACCCTCAAGGTCGGCGCGCTCGGCACCCACAAGGCGCTCGGCCTGGCCAAGGAAAAGCGCGCGAAATTTCTCCTCGCCTCCACCTCCGAGGTGTACGGCGATCCGCTCGTCCACCCCCAACGGGAGGAATACTGGGGGAACGTGAACCCGGTCGGGCCGCGAGGCGTGTACGACGAGGCCAAGCGCTTCGCCGAAGCCATGACGATGGCCTACCATCGCTTCCATGGCCTCGATACGCGCATCGCCCGCATCTTTAATAGCTACGGCCCCCGGATGAGGATCGGCGACGGCCGCGCGATCCCCACGTTCATGACCCAGGCGCTCCGAGGCGAACCGCTCACCGTGCACGGCGACGGCTTGCAGACCCGCAGCTTCTGCTACATCTCCGACATGGTCGAAGGAATCTGGCGGCTCATGCAGGCGTCCGTGAACGAGCCGGTGAACCTGGGCAACCCCAAGGAAATGACCCTCCTCGCCCTGGCCGAGAAGATCGTCGCCCTCGCCGGGTCGCGAAGCGCCATCAAGTTCACCTCCCTTCCCGTGGACGACCCAAAGGTCCGCCAGCCCGACATCACGCGGGCGCGCACCCTGCTGGGATGGGAACCCCGCGTGGACCTGGATGACGGGCTTTCGCGGACGCTCGAGTGGTTCCGGGCCAAGCTCGGCGCCCCATGAGGGTGCTGGTCACGGGTGGGGCGGGGTTCATCGGCTCTCACGTCGGCGATCGCCTGGTGGCCGCGGGCCACGCCGTCGTCGTCGTGGACGACCTTTCCACCGGCCGCAAGGGGTTCGTCACCCCTGGAGCGAAGCTTCACGTCGCCGACATCCGAAGCCCGGACCTGGCGAAGGTCTTCAACGCCGAAAGCCCCGAGGCCGTGATCCACCTCGCCGCCCAGGCCGAGGTCCGCCGATCGGTGGAGGACCCCGCGCTCGACGCCGCCATCAACGTCGGGGGAATGCTCAACCTCCTCCTCTGCTGCCAACGCGCGAAGGTACCGCGCGTCGTGTACGCCGCCACCGGCGGCGCCGTGTACGGGGAAACGACGACTTTGCCGACGCCCGAGGACCACCCGGCCCGACCGGCCTCCCCTTATGGGATCTCGAAGCTCATCGCCGAGCATTACCTAAGGTGCTGGGAGGCACTCTACGGGTTGAGAGGCGTCGCCCTCAGGTACGCCAACGTCTTCGGCCCCCGGCAGAACCCGCTGGGGGAGGCCGGCGTCGTGGCGATCTTCGCCCACCGGATCGTGCGCGGAGAGCCGATCACGATCAACGGCGACGGAGAGCAGACGCGGGATTACGTTTACGTCGAGGACGTGGCGGAGGCCACCCTGCGGGCCCTGGAGCGCCCCGATGCGAGCGGGGCGGTCAACATCGGCACAGGCATTGAGACCTCGGTGAATGCCCTGCTCCGACGGCTCGAGGCGGTTGCCGGCGTGAAAGCCGTGGCTCGTCATGGTCCACCCAAGCCCGGGGAGCAGCGTCGGAGCGTCCTGGACGCGAGCCTGGCGAAGCGGCTCCTGGGCTGGACCCCTCGCGTGACGCTCGACGAGGGCCTGCGCCACACGTTAGCCTACTTCAAAAGGGAGACCCGGCCATGATCGATGAGGAACTCAAAGCCATCCTGGCCTGCCCGGCCTGCAAGGGCGAGCTGCTCTTTGAAGAGACCCGGATCATCTGCCCCGCGTGCCGAAAGGCCTACCCGATCCGCGATGGCATCCCCGTCATGCTGATCAGCGAGGCCGAGCCCTGGACACCGCGAGATCCGCGGTAATTCTGGCGGGGGGGCAGGGGACCCGGCTCCGGCCGCTCACGCTCGGCCGCCCCAAACCCATCGTCCCCCTGCTCAACCTTCCCTTCCTTCACTACCAGCTCGCGCTGCTGCGCCGTCACGGGATCCAGGACGTCGTCCTCGCCTGTTCCTACCTCGTCGAAGCCGTCCAAAAAACGTTGGGAGACGGGCGGGACCTCGGCGTGAAACTCCGTTACGTGGTGGAAGCGGAACCGCTCGGGACCGCGGGGGGTGTCCGGAACGCCGCCGACCTGACGGACGGCAACCTGGTGGTCCTCAACGGCGACGTTCTGACGGACGTGGATTTGGGAGCGATGCTGAGCTCCCACGAGGCACGCGGGGCACGGGCCAGCATCTATCTCACGCCCGTGGAGGACCCGACCCCCTACGGGCTGGTAGAGACCGACGCGAGCGGCCGGATCCTCGGCTTCCTGGAGAAACCGGCACGGGAGCAGATCACCACCAACACCATCAACGCCGGAATCTACCTTCTCGACCGGAACCTGCTCGAGTTGATTCCCAGGGGGCAGGCCGTCTCCCTGGAGCGCGAGTTCTTCCCCGGCCTCCTGGCGCGTCAGGTTCCTTTCTTCGGTTTCGTGGCCCGCGCGTACTGGCGCGACATCGGGAACCTCGAGCAGTACCGCCAGGCGCACGTGGATCTGCTCAGGGGCACCGTGAACACACCGCTCACTCCCACGGGAACGCGACGCGACGACGTGTGGTTCGGGGAGGGCGTCACCTTGGCGGCCAGCGCCCGCGTGGCGGGACCCTCGGTGCTCGGGTCAAGCGTCACGTTGGAGGCTGAAACCAGCGTCGGCCCCTTCACCGTCATCGGCAACGGCGTCAGCGTCGGCCGAGGCAGTCGGCTGGAGGGGGCGATCCTCTGGGATGAAGTTCGGGTCGGCCAGGACGCCGTGCTTCGGGAATGCGTCGTAGGCTCGGGGGCTCAGATCAGGGCCGGGGCTCATGTGGGGCCTGGAGCCGTCGTCGCGGAAAACGGCGTCGTCCCGTGATATCCTGAGTATCGTGACTCTTTCCCGCATCCGGAATTTCTCCATCGTGGCCCACATTGACCACGGCAAGTCCACCCTGGCGGATCGGCTGCTGGCCCTCACCGGCGCCATGGATCCCAAGAAGGCTGTGGACCAGGTGCTGGACTCGATGGATCTGGAGCGCGAACGCGGGATCACGATCAAGCAGCACACCGTGTGCCTCCCCTACCGCGCCCGGGACGGGCAGGAGTACACGCTCAACCTGATCGACACGCCCGGCCACGTGGACTTCTCGTACGAGGTGTCGCGCTCGCTGGCGGCCTGCGAAGGGGCGCTCCTGATCGTGGATGCCGCGCAGGGAGTCGAGGCGCAGACGCTGGCCAACTTTCACCTCGCCCTCGAGGCACACCTCACGATCATCCCCATCATCAACAAGATTGATCTCCCCCAGGCCGACCCCGAGGGGACCCGCCGGCAGATCGCCGAGATCCTGGGGCTCAACCCTGACGACACAATCGCCATCTCGGCCAAGATCGGCACCGGTGTCCCGGAGGTCCTGGAAGCGATTGTCCACCGCATCCCGCCGCCGCCGGGTGACCCGGCGGCCCCGCTGAAGGCCCTGGTGTTCGACTCGTTCTACGATCCGTACCAGGGTGTGGTTGTGTACGTGAGGATCTTCGACGGCCGCGTGCGGGCGGGCATGCCGGCGCTCCTCATGTCCAACGGCCGGGTATACGAAGTCCAGCAGGTGGGCGTATTCAGGCCGGAGATGCGGATCGTGGACGAGCTGGCGGCGGGCGAGGTGGGCTACCTCACCGCGGGGATCAAGCGCGTGGCCGACGCCAAGGTCGGCGAAACGATCGCCGATGCCAACCGCCCGGCGGCCGTTCCGTTCCCGGGCTACCGCGACGCCAAACCCATGGTCTTCGCCGGGCTCTACCCGGTGGAGGACACCGCCTACCAGTCGCTCAGAGACGCGCTCGAGAAGCTCCGGTTGAACGACTCGGCCCTGACCTACGAGCCTGAGACCTCTCTCGCCCTGGGCGTCGGCTTTCGGTCTGGGTTCCTGGGGCTCCTGCACATGGAGATCGTTCAGGAACGGCTCGAGCGGGAGTTCGGTCTCACGCTGATCATCACCTCCCCCAGCGTCCGCTACCGGGTGGTGCCCACGGCGGGGGAGACGGTGGAGATCGACAACCCCTCCAAGCTGCCGTCGAGCGGCGAGATCGACCACATCGAGGAGCCGTACGTCCGGGCCTCCGTCTTCGCCCCGACGGAGTTCATGAATCCGATCTACCGGCTGGCCCAGGACAAGCGCGGCACGCACCGATCGCTCGAATACCTGGGCAAGCGCGTCCACATCACCTTCGACTTCCCGCTCGCCGAGATCATCGTGGACTTCTACGACCGGCTCAAGTCCATCTCGAAGGGATACGCCTCCTTGGACTACGAGTTCCTCGAATTTCGCCCGTCGGATCTGGTCAAGCTGGACATCCTCCTGAACGGCGATCCCGTGGACGCGCTCTCGGTCATCCTCCACCGCGACAAGGCGTACGAGAAGGGCAAGACCCTCGCCGAGAAACTCCGCGCGGTGATTCCGCGCCAGCTCTTCGAAGTGGCCATCCAGGCGGCGATCGGCAGCCGCGTGATCGCCCGGGAGACCGTGAAAGCCATCAGGAAGAACGTGACCGCCAAGTGTTACGGCGGCGATATCACGCGGAAGCGGAAGCTGCTCGAAAAACAGAAGGAAGGCAAGAAACGGATGAAACAGCTCGGGAAGGTCGAGGTGCCTCAGGAGGCCTTCCTGTCGGTCCTCAGGAGCTAGTGCCGTGCCGATAACCGCCGCACGATCACAACGGCATTACCCGAAGGGCTCCCAGCGCGGGCTTAGCCCGCGCAACCCTGGGGGGAGGAATCGGAAGGGGCGGGTACCCGCGCCACACCCGCGCGGCAGCGCGGGGGGTCGGCGTGGGTGGCATCCCCTCCGAGGCTGAGCCGATGGATCCCACCGCCCCCAAAGAAACCCCCGTGACCCACGAAGTGGCCCCGACCGTCGAGGTGGAGAAGAAGCGGAAGTCGCTCACCCGGGAGTATCTCGAGGCCATCGTCATCGCCGTCCTGCTGGCCCTGGTGATCCGCACCGTGGTGATCCAGGCCTTCACGATCCCCTCGGGCTCCATGATGGACACCCTGCTGGTGGGGGACTACATCCTCGTGAACAAGTTCATCTACGGCTCCGAGATCCCGTTCACGAACCGGCACCTGCCCGGGATTCGCCAACCCCAGCGGAGCGACATCATCGTGTTCCGGTACCCGCAGGACGAGAGCCGAGACTTCATCAAGCGCATCATCGGGGCCCCGGGCGACACGGTGCAGGTGCGGGACAACCGGGTGTACGTCAACGGCCAGCTGCTGGAGGAGCCCTACGTGCGACCCGGCTCCTTTCCCGCCACCCCCTCCAATCACTGCAGCTACGTCTACGCCTGCGAGCCCATCGTCGTCCCCCCCGGGTCCTACTTCGTCATGGGCGACAACCGGGACAACTCTCAGGACAGCCGCTACTGGGGGTTCGTCAAGCGCTCGAAGATCCGCGGCAAAGCCTTCATCATCTACTGGTCGTGGAACGGGGAGAGCCATTGGCTCCGCTGGCGCCGCCTAGGCCGTTACCTGCCGTGACCGGTTCGCCCGATCTGAGGCCGAATCAGCTGGGGACCCTAGGCATCTATCTGCATATCCCGTTCTGCCGCCAGCGCTGCCACTACTGCTCGTTCAACACCGGTCCCTACCGGCCCGCCGCCATGACCCGATTCCTCTCCGCCCTCCTCCGGGAGATTGACCTGGTCGGGGAGGCAGAGTGGGCGGGGCGCGTCGGCATCGGGACCGTCTTCTTCGGCGGCGGCACGCCCTCGCTCCTCGAGGTGGACGAGATGGCCACGATCCTGGACCGGCTCGAGAAGCGCTTCAGCTTCGAGCCGACCGCGGAAGTCACCGCCGAGTGCAACCCCGAGAGCCTCACGCGCGACAAGGCGGAAGGGTATCGGCTGGCAGGCGTCAACCGGTTGAGCCTCGGCGTCCAGAGCCTCGATGAAGACCTTCTCTTGCGGCTCGGGAGACTCCACTCGCCGGAGGATGCGAGGCGAGCCTTCGATAACGCGCGAGAGGCCGGGGTTGACAATCTGAGCGTGGACCTCATGTACGGCCTCCCGGACCTGGACCTGGCCTGCTGGGAGGAGACGGTCGGAGAAATTCTCCGATGGAGACCGGAACACCTCTCAGCGTATGCCCTCACCCTCGACGAGGGGAGCCGCTGGGCCGGCGAGGGCGTGGCCGGCCTTCCCGGCGAAGAGATGGTGACGGCTCAGTACTGGGCCCTCGCCCGGCTGGCGCGGGAGGCCGGCTACGAGCACTACGAGATTTCCAACTATGCGCGGAGCGGCTTCAGGTCCCGCCACAACCAGATCTACTGGCGGGGCGAAGAGTACCTCGGGCTCGGTCCGGGAGGCTGCGGCTTTCTGGGCGACATCCGTTACGCCAACGTCAAGCCCATCGAGCGGTACTGCGCGATGCTAGAGGCCGGCACGCTGCCACTCGGGACCTGGGAAGTCCTCACCCCGCGGGAACGCCAGGCGGAGCGGAGGATCTTCGGACTCCGCCTGAGCGACGGCGTCCCCCTCGCCTGGCTTGAGGACGCCGGCCCCCACGTCGAGACGTGGCGGTCGCTCGGGCTCCTCGAGGTGACGGACGGGCGCTGCCGGCTCACTGAAGCCGGCTTTCTCCTGTCGGACTCTCTCTTCGTGGAGCTGCTCCTGC
>JACQCL010000088.1 GCA_016201645.1 Candidatus Rokuibacteriota bacterium | reverse complement strand
GCGGGCGTGGACGTCCTTCAGATCGAGCCGCTGGGGGGAGGCGTTGATCTCGATGGCCTTGCCGTGCTTCTTGGCGGCCGCGAAAACCTGCTCCAGGTCCACGTCGTAGGGATCGCGCTCTCCGATGAGGCGCCCGGTCGGGTGAACGAGGATGTTGACGTAGGGGTTCTCCAGCGCCTTCACGATCCGCGCCGTCATCTCCGCCCGCGCTTGCTTGAAGCGGGAGTGCACGGCCGCGAGGACGATGTCCAGCTCCTTCAGGACGTCGTCGGGGAAGTCCATCCGGCCGTCGGCCAGGATGTCGCACTCGCTCCCGGTCAGGATCCGGATCTTGTGCTTCTTCTGAAGCTCGCGGATCTTCCTGATCTGCTCCCTCAGCTCGTCCGGCGTGAGGCCACCGGCGACGGTGGAGGACTTGGAGTGATCCGAGACGATGATGTACTCGTAGCCACGGGCCTCCGCGGCCTGGATCAGCTTCTCGAGGGGATGGTGACCGTCGGACCAATCCGTGTGCGCGTGGAGGTCTCCCCGGATCGCGTCCTCCTCGACCAGGTCCGGTAGGTTCCCCTTCAGCGCCGCCTCCACCTCGCCGGCGTTTTCGCGGAGCTCAGGCGGGATCCAGGGGAGCCCCACGGCCCGGTACACCTCTTCCTCCGTGTCGCCGGCGAGCCGCTTACCGCTCTTCTCGTTGAAGACGCCGTACTCGCTGACCTTGAGGCCCTTCTTCGAGGCGATCTCGCGGACGCGGACGTTGTGCTCCTTGGAGCCGGTGAAGTACTGAAGCGCCGCGCCGAAAGCCTCTGGCTCGACCACGCGGAGGTCCACCTGGATGCCCTCCTGGTGGCGGATTGAGGCTTTAGTCTCGCCGTGAGCCAGCACGTCGAGGACAGACGGGAGCGACACGAAGGTCTCGATCACGCGCTTGGGATCTGCGGAGGTGACCAGGATGTCAATGTCCCCGACGGTCTCCTTGCGACGCCGGATCGAGCCGGCGACCTCGATCTGGGTGACCCCGCCGTGGGCCTTCAGCGCTTGAACCAGCGTGTCGGCGATATCGAGGGCTTTGCCGACCGACATGCGACTCTGGCCGGCCTTCCAGGTGGCGATCCCTTTGAGGATGTTCTCGCGCGTCTTCTCCCTGATGCCGGGCACCTTGAGTATGTCGCCGGATCGCGTCGCCGTTTCCAGCTTCTCAACGCTGTCCACGCCCAACCTGTCGTAGAGAAGTTTGGCGGTCTTCGGGCCGAGGCCCTGGACCTCCATGATCGAGAGGAGCCCCCGCGGGACCTCCTTGCGCATCGCCTCGAGGTCGGCGATCTTTCCGGAGGCGAGATATTCCTTGATCTTGGCGGCCAGGTCTTTGCCAATCCCAGGAATTTTCTGCAACTCCCCCCGCTGGGAGATGGCCTCGACCTCCTCGGTCAGGGATTCCAGATTCTCGGCGGCCCGCTGGTAGGCGCGGACGCGGAAGACGTTCTCTCCCTTGATCTCCAGGAGGTCCGCCATCTCGTAGAAGAGCTTCGCGATCTCGAAGTTTTTCACGGCCTTATGGTATCCTTCCGGTGCGTCCCGTTCAACCCCGGATAGGCGGTGCAGCCTCGTGAAGGATGAAGCTGTGGTCCCGCAGTGGGCGTGGGAGCTCATCGAGCCGTACCTCAAGAAGAATCTGGCGAATCGGGGCGTGGAGCGCCCCACGAAGCGGCAGCTCCTCGAGGAGTTCGCCCGGGTCTGGCCCGAGTTCACCGCGACGATCATGGTGCAGGAGCCTTGGATGGGGACGATCCGCTTCAAGCGCCTCGCGAGGCTGCCGTCCGGCGAGATGGAGGCATTCCTCGAAGATCCGACGAAGTTCCTCGGCGCCCGGTTCGGCGGCGGGAAGTTCAAGATGAATCTTCATCGCGGGATGCATTTCGTCAACACGAAGAACTTCAAGCCGGACGGTCCTCCCCTCTGGAAGGACCTGCCCGAGATGTCGGAGGAGTGAGCGATGGCCAGCGATGAGACCCGTCGACTCCTGAAGGAGTTCGGGATCGCGGTGACCGACTACGAGGATGCGGTGGGGGAAGGGGCTTCCCGCGAGAAGGTCGCGAAGGTGGAAGCCGAGGTGAAAGCGCGGCTTGCCGAGGTCACTGCGCTGATTCAGCGCCTCAGCGCCAAGAAGAAGTAATGCTGGGGCCGATCACCGACGCCTCGGGCGTCGTCTTCACGGCGCACGCGCCGCCGCGGCGGATCGTCTCGCTGATTCCGTCGGTGACGGAGACGCTGTTCGCCCTCGGCCTGGGGGACACCATCGTCGGCGTTACGACCTTCTGAGTCGAGCCCCGAGAGGCGGTCGCCTCCAAGCTCAAGATCGGCGGCGAGAAGAATCCCAAGCTCGACCTCATCCGCTCCCTGACCCCCGACCTCGTGGTCGCGAACATCGAGGAGAATCTGAAGGAGCACGTGGAGGCGCTCCGCGCCTGGGGCGTTCCGGTGTTTGTGCAGTACCCGCGCACCGTCGAGGACGGGATCCGGATGGTCGAGGAGCTGGGAGTGGTGACCGGGACCGAGGAGCAGGCGCGGGGAATTACGGCCGGGCTCTGGCCGCTCTACCGTCAGGCCGAGCGCCTCCGCGACGTCCGCCGGCCGGCCCGCGTGTTCTGTCCGATCTGGCGGAACCCCTACATGACGATCAACCGCGACACCTACGTCCACGACGTGCTGAGGCTCTGCGGGGGGGAGAACGTTTTTGCCGAGCGGTCAGAGCGGTACCCCGAGGTGACGGTCGAGGAGGTGGCGGCAGCCCGTCCGGAGGTCATCCTCTTCCCGGACGAACCGTACCGCTTCCGGAAGGTTCACGTTCAGGACTTCTCGCCGTACGATGACGTCCCCGCGGTGCGCGACGGCCGCATCTATCTGGTGGACGGGAAACTCCTCACCTGGCACGGCCCCCGGATCGCCGTGGCCCTCCAGACCCTCCCGTCTCTACTT
>JACQCL010000087.1 GCA_016201645.1 Candidatus Rokuibacteriota bacterium | reverse complement strand
TGTCGCCGAAACGCGACGCTTTGGCGAAGGCTCTGGCCGATCTCGGGGTTGGGACCTCGCTGCACTACCCGCTGCCGATCCCGGGCCAGCCGCTTTTCAGGAACCTGGGCGGACCGGCCCAGGCGGAGTGCCCGGTGGCCTGGCAGGCCTCGCGCGAGGTCCTGTCGCTGCCGTGCTTCCCCGAGCTGGCGGAGGCCGAGATCGACACCGTGGCGCAGGCGGTGCATCAGGCGGTGAATCGGATCGGGTAGAATGGGAACCGTGGGCGAGTACAGCCAGAGGCTTCGGCAATCCATCGAGCAGCGCTCGGCACGGGTCGGCGTCGTCGGCCTCGGCTACGTGGGGCTGCCGCTCGCCGTCGCCTTCGGGAAGGCCGGTTTTTCCGTCATCGGGGTGGATGCGGATGCCGGGCGTGTCTCACGGCTCAGCCAGGGAGAGAGCCCGGTTGAGGACGTCGGCAACGACGAGCTCGCCACTCTCGTGGCTGCGTCGCGTCTGGCGATCTCCACCGACGCCTCCGCGCTGAGAGCCGCTGACGCGATCATCATCTGCGTGCCCACGCCGCTGGGGAAGTCCCGGGAGCCGGACATCTCCCACATCGTGGCCGCCGCCGACGCGGTGGCAACCGTCCTGCGCCCCGGCCAGCTGATCGTCCTGGAGTCCACCACGTATCCCGGCACGACGGAGGAGGTGCTCCTGCCGCGCTTCACGGCCCGGGGGCTCCGGGTCGGCGAGGAGTTCTTCCTCGCCTTTTCGCCCGAGCGCATTGACCCGGGCAACAAGCGCTTCGACCTGCGCGCCATCCCGAAACTCGTCGGGGGCGTGACGCCGGCCTGCTCGGAGCTGACGCGGGTCCTCTACGGCCAGATCGTCGACCGGGTGGTGCCCGTCTCGGGGCCACAGACCGCCGAGATGGTCAAGCTCTTCGAGAACATCTTCCGGAGCGTCAACATCGCGCTCGTCAACGAACTGGCGATCATGTGCCGGCGGCTGGGGCTGTCGGTGTGGGAGGTCATCGAGGCCGCCTCCACCAAGCCGTTCGGCTTCATGCCGTTTTACCCCGGCCCCGGGATCGGCGGACACTGTTTGCCCACCGACCCCCATTACCTCTCGTGGCGCACGCGCCTGATGGGCTACGAGCCCAAGTTCATCGCCTTTGCCGACGAGATCAACCGCCAGATGCCGACCTACGTGGTCCAGATGGTGGCCGACGCGCTGAACGAGAAAGGCCGGGCCGTGCGCGGGGCGAAGATCCTGGCGCTCGGGGTCGCGTACAAAGCGGGAGTGGGCGACGTGCGCGAGTCGCCGGCGCTGGAGATCCTGGAAGCCCTGCTGGCCAGGGGCGCCCAGGTCTCGTACGTGGATCCCCACGTCCCCAGGCTCACCCTCGGCGAGCGCCGGCTGGCGGCCGTCCCCTGGCAGGGCGCGAATTTCGCGTCCCAGGACCTCGTCCTCATCCTCACGAACCACCCCGAGTTCGATGTCAGGCGCGTGGCCGGCGAGGCTTCCCTGGTCGTGGACACCCGCAACGCCACCGGCTTTCTCGGTCCCCGGCCGAACGTTATTCGGCTCTAGGGGCGGGCCCTCGATGCCTGAGCCGGTCAGAGTCCGCTTCGCGCCGAGCCCCACGGGACACCTCCACGTGGGCGGCGCCCGCACGGCCCTTTTCACCTGGCTCTTCGCCCGGCGCCACCGCGGCGTCTTCATCCTCCGGATCGAAGACACGGACCGCTCGCGCTCCACCGAGGAGTCCATCACCTCCATCCTCGAGGCGCTGCGCTGGCTCGGTCTCGACTGGGACGAGGGACCGCCCACACCGGGCTACCGGCAGACCGAGCGGCTGGAGATCTACAAGGCTCACGCCGAGCGGCTCCTGGCCGAGGGCAAGGCGTACCGCTGCGTCTGCCCGCCGGAGCAGCTGGAAGCGGAGCGGAAGGCCGCCCAGGCCCGCGGAGAAACCTTCCGCTACTCGGGAAAGTGTCGGGACGCGAAGGTTGCGGCCGGGGTTCCCCACGCGCTTCGGTTGAAGATTCCGCTCTCGGGCCAGACCGCAGTCCAGGACTTGATCCATGGAACCGTGACGTTCGAGCATAGCCAGCTCGACGACTGGGTCCTCGTCCGCACCGACGGCAGCCCGACGTACAACTTCTGCGTGGTCGTGGACGACGTGACGATGAAGATCACCCACGTCATCCGCGGCAACGATCACCTCTCCAACACGCCCAAGCAGATCCTCTGCTACCAGGCCCTCGGGTACCCGGTCCCGGCCTTCGCCCACATCCCGATGATCCTGGGGCCCGATCGGAGCCGCCTTTCGAAGCGCCACGGGGCCACTTCCGTCCTCGCGTTCAAGGAGGAGGGGTTTCTCCCGGAGGCCATGGTGAACTACCTGGCGCGCCTGGGCTGGTCCCACGGCGATCAGGAGATCTTCTCTCGCGAGGAGCTGATCCGGCACTTCGACCTGGCCAGGGTAGGGCGAGCCGGCGCCGTGTTCGATCGGGCCAAGCTCGAGTGGCTCGGGAATCACTGGCTGCGCCGGGCCCCCGCGGAGCGGCTGGCGAATGATCTGCTGCCGTTTCTCGAGCGCGCCGGGCTGCCGGTGCCGGCCGACCGGGCGTGGCTGGCCCGCGTGGCGGAGAGCCTCAAGGAGCGCTCCAAGACCCTGGCCGAGATGGTGGCCACGGGCGCATTCTACTTTGCCGAGCCGTCGGGGTATGCCCCCGAGGCCTCCTCCAAGTTTTTCACTGCCGACGCCCTCCCTCGGCTCAAGCTCTTGATCAAGCGCCTGGAGGCTCAGGAGCGGTTCGAATCCGAGGCGCTGGAGACCCTGTACC
>JACQCL010000004.1 GCA_016201645.1 Candidatus Rokuibacteriota bacterium | reverse complement strand
TCGTGAAGGAGGAGTGACTATGGGGGGGTCTGTAAAGATCACGTACGCCTCCCTGAGCGCGCCGAGTGACGAAGTCCATCAGGGTTACGAACGAGCCCTCGAGAAAGTCCGAGGGACGCTGGGCCTGGTCCATCCGCTCCTCATCGGGGGCAAACGCCGCCAGCTGCTCCGCACATTCCCGGACCTGAATCCCGCGGACACGCGTCAGGTCCTCGGTCACTTCGCCCTGGGGAGCCGTCAGGACGTCGTGGACGCCGTCGCGGCCGCGCAGCACGCGTTTGTGGAATGGAGTGCCGTGCCCTGGCGGGAGCGCGTCGCGCTGATCGCGAAGGTCGGCGACCTGCTTTCCGAACGAGCGTTCGAGTTCGCGGCGCTGATGACGCTGGAGGCCGGGAAGACCCGGTTCGAGGCCCTCGGCGACGTGAGCGAGGCCGCGGACTTCTTCCGGTACTACGCCCGGCAGATGGAGGAGGCGGGCGGCTTCGACCTGCCACTGGAGCGACTCAGCCCCAACGAAGAGACCCGCAGTGTCCTCCGCCCGTACGGCGTCTGGGCGGTGATCTCGCCGTTCAACTTCCCGGTGGCGCTGGCTGCGGGCATGTGCGCCGGCGCTCTTGTCGCCGGGAATACGGTGGTGCTCAAGCCGGCCAGTGACACGCCGTACTCGGCCCTCAGGCTGGTGGAGCTGCTCGAGGCTGCCGGGCTTCCCCCGGGGGCCTTGAACCTCGTCACGGGGACCGGGGACGAGGTGGGGATGGCCCTGGTGGAGTCCCCTGACGTGGCCGGCCTGGTCTTTACCGGGTCCCGGGAAGTCGGCGAGCGCATCGCCCGTCGCTTCATCGCCGCCCGCCTCCGGCCGTACATCCTGGAGATGGGCGGGAAGAATCCGGCCATCGTCACCGCGAGCGCGGATCTGGCCAAGGCGGTCGAGGGGATTGCCCGCTCCGCCTTCGGGAATTCAGGTCAGAAGTGCAGCGCGTGCTCGCGGGTCTACGTTGACCCGCATGTCTTCACGGAGTTCGCGGAGCGCCTCGTCGAGAAAACCAAGTCGCTCAGGGTGGGCAACCCCGCCGAGCGGGACGTCTTTCTCGGTCCGGTGATCAACCGGCGGGCCGTGGCGACCTACGAGGCGGCGGTCTCCGAGGCGCGGCGGGACGGGCGGGTTCTGACCGGGGGCGAGGTCCTGAAAGACGGGGGATACGCCCACGGCCACTTCGTCACGCCGGCGGTCGTGGACCGCCTCCCCCTGGATCACCGGCTCCTGCGCGACGAGCTGTTCGTGCCGTTCGTCGCGCTCGCAGAGGTGGGGAGCCTGGAGGAGGCGTTGACCTGGGCCAACCGGTCCGAGTTCGGGCTGACGGCGGGGATCTTCAGCGAGGATCCCGACGAGGTGCGGACGTTCTTGGACAGGATCGAAGCGGGCGTCGCCTACGCCAGCCGCCGCGGCGGCGCGACCACGGGGGCGTGGCCTGGCGTGAACTCTTTCGGCGGGTGGAAGGCGTCCGGCTCAAGCGGGAAGGGCGCCGGTGGTCCTTATTACGTTCAGCAGTTCCTCCGAGAGCAATCCCAGACGTGGGTGAAATGACGCCTGATCACGCATTCCAGTTGGCGGGCGCGGCGGAGTGATGATATTCTGGCGGTGGTCATGCGCTTGCTCCTCATCGAAGATGACCTCGCCGTGGCCGAAACCCTCCGGGATTTTCTGCTGGAGCAGGGGCACGAGGTTCTCCTGGCCACGAACGGAGCGGAAGGGCTCCAGGCTGTCATCGAAGGGGGCCCCGATGCCGCGTTCGTGGATGTCGTCCTCCCGAAGTTGAGCGGCCTGGCCCTCTTGGAGCGGCTCAAGCGTCTGGGACGGTCCCTCCCCGTGGTGGCGATGTCCGGGCACGCGAGCGAGGACGAGGCACGGGCGTGCCTGCGCCTCGGCGCCCTCGACTATCTTGCCAAGCCCTTCACCCTGGACCAGGTCGGGCTCGTCCTCGAGGTCCTGGAGGTTGCCCGCTTCCAGGGGGGGCGTCAGTCTCCCTCGCTTTCTTCCTGACCAAAGCCCTCTTTCCTCCAAAGGGCATACGATCCCCCCACCGAGGGTAGTTGGTGGTGCCTCGTTCCCCCACCGGTCGGTCCGCCGGGGTGGCCTGAATTTCTTGAAAAATCTACACTTTTTTCCTTGACACCCTCTGGAGCCCTGTGTAGGATGACCCCTCAAAGTGGGATGAATTCCCATGAAGTGGGTCCCATACCCATAGGAGGGAAGTGTCGTCCCCAACGGCGTCAACCATGTTTCGTGGGCGCTTTCATCACACGATGGACCCGAAGGGGCGGGTCAGCATCCCGGCGAAGTTCCGGGATGCGCTGGAGAGGGACTACGGCGAGAAGCGGCTCGTCGTGGTGCCGAACGATCACTGCCTTGAGGTGCACCCGTTCAAGGAGTGGGGGCGGATCGAGGACAAGGTGAGAGCCCTTTCGCAGCTGGATCCGGAGGTTCAGAAGTTCAACCGCCTCTACATCTCGCGCGCGATGGACGCCACGCTCGACGGGCAGGGCCGCATTCAGATCGTGCCGGAGTATCGTGAACGCGCGGGGCTGACGAAGGACGTGGTGCTCGTCGGCGGCGTGCGCAAATTCGAAATCTGGAACCGAGAGCGCTGGGAGGAGTACGACCGGACGAATCAACCGGAGCTCCGCTCGCTCTTCGAGAAGATCAGCAGCATGGGAGTCTGAGACCGGTGGAGCCGGAGGCCGGGACTCACCTCCCGGTCCTGCTCGACGAGGTGACCTTTCTCTTGCGCCCCCGGCGCGGGGGGTGGGTCGTGGACGGCACGGTGGGCATGGGTGGACATGCGGAGGCGTTTCTGGAACGGGGTGGCGCGGAGACCAAGCTGCTCGGGATTGACAGGGACCGGGAGGCGCTGGCCCGGGCCCGGGCCCGGCTTGCCCGCTTTGGGGATCGCGTGGTGCTGAGGCCCGGCAACTTTCGCCGCCTGGACGAGGTCGCGCGGGAGACTGGCGTGGTCGCCGCCCAGTCGGTGCTCCTCGACCTCGGAGTCTCGTCCTATCAACTGGAAGCATCGGGGCGCGGGTTCTCCTTTGGGACCGACGCGCCGCTGGACATGCGCTTTGATCCCTCGGAGGGTTCGACGGCCGCCGGGCTGCTTCAGAGACTTTCAGAGGCCGAATTGGCTCGGATCATTTTCGAGTATGGGGAAGAGCCCCATGCCCGCCGGATCGCGCGGGAGATTGTTTCCCGACGGCGCCGGACGCCCGTGAAGACGACGGCCGACCTGGTGTCGGCGGTGAAGGCGGCGGTCCCTCGTCGCGCGTGGCCGAAGGAGCGTCACGTCGCGACCCGGACCTTTCAGGCCATCCGCATGGCCGTGAATGAAGAGCTGGAGGCATTGACCGAAGCGCTGCCCCGGGCGGCAGGGCTGCTCGCCCCAGGCGGGCGACTCGGGGTCATCAGCTTTCATTCGGGAGAGGATCGGGTCGCGAAGCGGGGGTTCCGGTCGCTGGCCGAGGGACCCTACGTCGTCCTGGAACCCTCTCCCGTCACGCCGAGCCGCGAGGAGCGGCAGGCAAACCCGCGCTGTCGGAGCGCTAAACTTCGCGTGCTGGAGCGCATTGGAGCATCGCATGGCGCCCGGTGACCAGTCCGCGGGTCTGGTCCGCGAGCGGGATGGGCGCCTCCTGCGCCTCATGGGCGCCACGCTCCTCATCTCCGCCTGTCTGGTCGGCGTGGTGCTCGGCATCGTGGGCATCAAGGTGCATCAGATCAGGCTCTCGTACCGGTTGGATCAACTCCGACTGGTTCGGAGCGAGCTCAGAGAGGTCAACCGTCAATTGCGGGTGGAGCTCGCCACGCTCCGCACGCCGGCCCGGATTGAATCAAAAGCGCGGGGAGAGCTGGGCATGCTTGCCCCGTCGCGCAGTCAGGTGAGGCTGGCGCGCGAGTACGTGCCGGGCACGAGTGGCACCGCGTCGCTTCGAACGGCGTGGGAGGAGCCG
>JACQCL010000065.1 GCA_016201645.1 Candidatus Rokuibacteriota bacterium | reverse complement strand
TGCACTCCGTCTCGCCTTGCGGGGCGTCTTTCGTCCAATCGTGTCGCGGCGCGCCATTTTGGCGGAGTGCCAACCGAGGAGCCGCCCGGCGTTGAGCCCGGGTTCAGGTCCTCAAAGGGGAGGAATGGCCTATGGGTGGAGAGTCTGTAAGTCGGCGTGAATTCATCAAGGCCACAGGGGCGGGGGCGCTGGCGACGGGGGTCGGTGCCAATATCATCATTCCCGGACGCGCCCACGCGGCCAAGAAGACGTTGAAGATTCTCAACTGGGTCCACTTCGTCCCGCCTTACGACGAGTGGTTCAACAAGAAGTTGGCCAAGGAATGGGGGGAGAAGAACGACACCGAGGTGATCGTGGACAACATCGGCATCGCCGGCGTCAACCCCCGCGCGGCGGCTGAGATTTCGGCCCAGAAGGGACACGACCTGTTCCTCTTCAACTGGCCGCCCCCCGCGTTCGAAGAGCAGACTGTGGACATGAAGGATGTCTACCAGGAGGTGGAGCGGAAAGTCGGGAAGCCCATCGAGCTGGGCGTCAAGAGCACCTACAATCCCAAGACCAAGAAGTACTACGCCTTCTCCCCATCGTTCACGCCGGATCCGGTGAACTACCGGCAGGATCTGTTCTCCCAGGTCGGGCTGCCCAACGGCCCGAGGACGTGGGACGAGGTCCGGACCGCCGGGGCGAAGATCAAGAAGCAGTTCGGGAATCCCGTGGGGATCGGCCTCGCCAACGAGATCGACACGGGCATGGCCATGCGCACCATCATGTACTCCTTCGGGGCTCACGAGCAGGACACTGCCGGCAACCTGGTGCTGAACTCGAAGGAGACCCTCGAAGCCATCAAGTTCGTCAAGGCGCTGTTTGAGGAGACCATGACCGCGGAGGTCTACACCTGGGACGCCTCGTCCAATAACCGGGCAATGATCGCCGGCAAGTGCTCCCTGGCCCTCAACGCCATCTCGATCACCCGCACCGCGGAAAAGGACAACCCCGACATCTCCAGGAAGATCCAGCTGACAAAGGCGCTCCGGGGCCCCGTGCGGGCGATCGGGCTCGAGCACGTGATGCAGTGCTACGTCATCTGGAAGTTTGCCGAGAACATCGAGGGCGCCAAGAAGTTCCTCGTGGACTATGTCACGAACTTCCGCCAGGCGTTCGTGGCAGGGGAGTTCTACGACTTCCCCTGCTTCCCGAAAACCGTGCCGGATCTCAAGAAGCTCATCGCCAACGACCCCAAGGCCCATCCGCCCGACAAGTACAAGGTGCTCGAGGACGTCCTCGACTGGGCGACCAACGTGGGCTATCCCGGTTACGCCACTGCGGCCGTTGACGAGATCTTCAGCACCTGGGTCCTCAACGTCATGTTCGCGAAGGCGGCGTCCGGCGCGGTGAGCCCGGAAGACGCGCTCAAGGAGGCCGACGCGGCCTGCAAGCGCATCTTCGGCAAGTGGAAGGAGAAGGGGCTTATCTAGTCGGACAGAGCTCGATCCCAGTCAGTTGGGGGGGGGGTTCCGAGGGCCGGAGCCTCCCCCCTGTCCTATCGGAGTGAATCGCGATGGCCACCGTTGAAACCAGACAGGTAAGGAAACACTTCGGAGACGTTCGGGCCGTGGACGGCGTGGACCTCTCCACCCAGGAGGGCGAACTCCTGGTCCTCTTGGGGCCATCCGGCTGCGGGAAGACGACTCTTCTTCGAATGATCGCCGGGCTGGAAAAACCGACCGGTGGCGAGATCCTGATTGGCAAGCAGGTGGTGAACGAGCTGCCGCCGCGGGACCGGAAGATCGCCATGGTCTTTCAGAGCTATGCGCTCTACCCGCACATGACGGTCTTCAACAACATTGCGTTCCCCTTGAAGGCGCAGGGCGTGCCGAAAGAAGCCATTCCGCAGAAAGTCGAGTGGGCCGCCTCCCTGTTCGGGATCCAACGACTCCTTCATCGAAAGCCCCGCGAGTTGTCGGGGGGCGAGCGGCAGCGGGTGGCGCTGGCCCGAGCCCTGGTGCGGGAGCCTTCGGTGTTCCTCTTCGACGAGCCTCTCTCCAACCTCGATGCCAAGCTGCGGGCGTCGGCCCGCGATGAGCTAAAGCAGTTCCAGCGGCGGATCGGAACCACGAGCATCTACGTGACCCACGACCAGGTGGAGGCCATGGGCCTGGGAGACCGAATCGCGGTGATGCAGTTAGGCAAAGTGAGGCAGATCGGAACGGCCCAGGACGTCTACGACGAGCCCGCCGACACCTTCGTGGCTGCCTTCCTGGGTTCCCCTCCCACGAACTTGGTCGAGAGGCCCGACTATCTCCTCGGTTTCCGCCCGGAGCACTTCCTCCCCAAGGGAATGCACGAGAGCAGGGATCAAGAGGTGGCCTTGCCGTTCCAGGTCACCCGGGTCGAATACCTCGGCTCGGATCGCTTGATCTACGGGGTGCTCGGCGGCCCGTTCCTCGAGGCCAAGGTGATCGCCAAGCTCCCGTACACGGTGAGCGTTCCCATCCAGCAGGGCGAAACCTGCGAGTTCGCCGTCCAGGAAAAGGATCTAAAATTCTTCGATAAGGCGACGGGCCTCAGGACCCGGCCTAGAGCCCTGTAAGGATCCCGATGGACGCCCGACGCAGTCGCTTCGGCTTTCTCCTGGACAGAGAGGAGTGGCTCGGCCCCCTCATGATCGGGCCGGCCGT
>JACQCL010000064.1 GCA_016201645.1 Candidatus Rokuibacteriota bacterium | reverse complement strand
TCTTCGACGCGCTGAGGGACACCGTCGCCGCCTCGAAGCGGCGCGTCTGCCTGATTGCGGCGGCGGACTTGGCCCACGTAGGGCCCCGCTTCGGCGACCCGGGACGGGTGCGAGAGCCAGAGCTCGCCCGGCTGGAACGGGAGGATCGCGCTATGCTCGAACCTGTCGCGGCCGTGGACGCCCGGGCCTTCTACGAATCGGTTTCCCGGGACGGCGACCGCCGGCGAATCTGCGGGCTCTCGCCCATCTACGCCTTGCTCCGGTGTCTGCCCGCCGGCCGGGGCCGCCTGCTCCGTTACGCCCAGTGGCCCGATCCCCAGGGCACGGTCACCTTCGCGAGTCTCGTCTTCGAATGAGCCCGGGCGATCCCTCCGAGTGGACGCTTCCCCGCCTCGCCATCAACCGCGACGGGGAGTGGCTCCACGAGGGGCAGGAGATCACCCATCCGGGCATCCTCGCCAACCTTCGGGGAAACCTGCGTCGGGACGAGGGCGGCTACTTCGTCCAGGCGGGCCCGGTCCGCGTTCCCGTAGAGGTGGCCGACACCCCGTTCGTCGTGACGCGGGTGGAGCCCGACGGTCAAACGCTTCGCCTGACGCTGAACGACGGGACCCAGGAGCCCCTGGACCCGACGACGCTTCGCTTCACCTCGGGAGAGGTCCCGTACTGCCGCGTCAGGGGGGGGCGGTTCGAGGCGCGCCTCTCCCGGGCCGCCGCCTACCAGCTGGGGCAGCTCGTCGAGTACGACGAGCGAACCGGCCGCGCGGTCCTGCGCGTCGGCGGGACAGCGCACCGCCTCCCCCGTGAGTGAGGTCTGTCGCTTGACATTCACTCTCTGATTGATATTCTGAGGTCGTGGCACTCTCTCCCTCGCCGAGACGCGTACTCTGCCAGGCGCTACCGACCGTCATCGCCGCCGTCTTTCTCCTCTCGTGCCTCGCCACCGCAGCTCATCTAGCGATGGCAGGCGGTGAAGGGTGCCAAGCCGTCGAGTTCTCGGTCAGGATCTGCGGCCCGGGGACGTTCCCCGACATCGGGCCGGCGCTCCCCGCGTTGACCCTCCTTTTCGATTCATCCCCCGCGCCCACTGAGGGGGTCACACCGAACCTCCCGCTTGCCGGTTTCTCACAGCTCCAGGTCGCCCCGCTCGTCCCCCGCTCCCCTCCGTCGCTCCCCGCGTAGTCGGATCCGAATCATCTCGTTTCCGTTCGTTCGCGGCTGAGGAGTGTCTTGGCGGAGAGGCATTTGCGAAAAGGAGGGCGATGCGCCATTTGATCCTGGCCTGGTATACCTGGTTGAGCACGCTGAGCCAGGGATTCGTCTTCACCGTTGATGGGTGGATCACAGCCGTTGACATCCCAGGCGCGGGCGCGGTTTTCTTCGGGCTGATAGCGGCCACGTCACCCTGCCAGCTCACCACCAACCTGGGTGCCCTTGCATATGCCTCCAGAGCGTCGTCGAAAGGCGGGGCATTCACGTCGGCTCTCGCCTACGCGGCTGGGAGGGTCTCGGTCTATGGGGTAGTCGGCGCGCTGGTCATCCTTGCTGGCCTCCAGCTCCAGGCCGTTTCAATCCCTGTGATCATCGTGGCGCGCAAGCTCCTCGGCCCCCTCATGGTAGTCGTGGGTCTTGCCATGCTGGGCCTGATCCACTTAAGGGGCGCGTTCGGCGAGAGGCTGAGTCTGAAGCTCCGGGTAGCCGTCCCAGCGCGGGGAGCCGGTGGCGCCTTTCTCCTGGGCGTTGTCTTCTCCTTCGCCTTCTGCCCGACCCTCTTCTGGCTCTTCTTCGGTCTCACGGTCCCCCTGGCGCTGACAAGCGTGGGAGGGTGGAGCTTTCCGGGACTGTTTGCCCTCGGCTCCACGCTGCCGCTTTTGACCGTCTCCGCGCTGGTGGCGTTGGGGTTCGGCGCCGTCGAGTGGATGGCAGGAGGAATGTCGCGTTTCCATCGTGCGGTGAGCGCGGTGGCCGGGGCCATCTTCGTTCTCGCCGGCCTCCACGACACAGTCGTCTACTTGTGGCTCTGACAAGGAGGAACGGAATGCAACACTGTCCGGTCTGCGGCGTCGAGGTTTCTTCCCCCACCGACACCCGTTTCGGGGAAGCTTTCTGCTCCGTGACTCACGCGGAAGAGTTCGTCGAGAAGATACGGGAGGCCAAAATTCAAGCGGCCGCCGCGCTTGCCGTCCGTTCCCCCGAACCCGAGGCGCGGCATCCCGAGACGTCCGTGGCCGCCGCGCCGGCGCAGCCGAACTGGAAGCGCTACGTCAAGATGGGAGCCTGCGTCGGTGCGCCCCTCCTGGCCCTGGCCTTCCTCGCGGGAGGTGGGGGTGTGGTGCTCGGGGCGGCTGGGGCCCTCCTCCCCATCGTGGCTTTCCTCGCATGCCCTCTCGCGATGTACTTCATGATGCGCTCCATGTCTAAGACGGGGGAAAAAGAGCACCCGCAAGACAAGGGAGAGGAGAAGTGAGATCTGAGACCCGTGGTCATCCAATATTCGCGGCGCTGTATGACGTCATCCAGCGTCCGGCGGAAAAGAAGTTTCTCCGTTCACATCGCGCCTATCTCGCAGGCGGCGCCACGGGTCGGGTGCTGGACGTAGGTGCCGGAACCGGGATCAACTTCGGCTACTACCCGGCGGAGGCAGAGCCTTACATGTTCAGGCGAGCTCAGGCGCGGGCCGACCGCCTCGGAAGACAAGTCAAGCTTTGGGCGGACGGCGCGGAGCAACTTCCGTTTCCGGATGAGTCCTTTGACGCGGCGGTCGCGACGCTGGTGTTTTGCACCATCGCCGACCCGGACCGCGCTCTCGGCGAGCTGCGGCGCGTGCTCCGACGCGGCGGCCAGCTGCGGTTTCTCGAACACGTCCGGGCGAAGACACCCGGATGGGCGCGCTTTCAGGACTTCATGAAACCTGTCTGGAGGCGGATCGGGGCGGGGTGTCACCCCAACCGAGACACAGTCAGCGCCATTGAGCGAGCGGGCTTCCGGATCGAGGAACTGCAACATTACGCACACGGTCCGTATCCCGTCCGCCCGTTCGTGCGGGGCGTGGCGGTGCGTGTATGACGACGGAGGCAGCCTACCGGATGCTGAGGAGCTGGACGGTGAGGCTCACGCTGACGCTGGCAGCGGGCCTGACCTTCGCCGGCGCCGCGACGGCCGGCCAGCAGGCGGCCGGCCCTCAGACCTTCGCCTCAGAGCCCGAACGGACCCTGGGCTCCCCCGACGCCGCTGTGACGATCGTCGAGTTCTCGGACTTCCAGTGCAGCTTCTGCCGGAAGTTCTGGGCGGAGACTCTTCCCCGGCTCAAAGAGACATACATCAAAGCGGGCCAGGTCCGTTTCGCGTACCAGCACTTCGCCGTTCTCGGGGAGCACTCCGTCGCTGCCGCCAAGGCGGCGGAGTGTGCCAGGGAGCAGGGGAAGTTCTGGCCGTACCATGACAAGCTCTTCGATAGCCAGGGCGGTTTGGCCTTCACCGACGCGAAGCTGAGGCGGTACGCCCGGGACCTGGGTCTGGACGCGGGAGCTTTCGCCCACTGCTTAGACTCCCGCAAGTATCAGCAGAAGGTCGAGGATGAAACGAGGCTCGGCTTTCAGCTGGGGGCCAGAGGCACGCCCACCTTCTTCCTCAACGGCCGGATGCTGGCGGGTGCCCAACCCTTTGAGGTCTTTCAGACGGCTATCGAGGAGGCGTTGGCCAAAACGCGAGACCTCCCGAGGAGGTAAGCTTGCCCATGCGATGGCAAGAGGAGGAGAAAAAACAGATGCTGAGATTTCCGCGAACGTTGGCGACCATGCTCACGGCTCTGACGCTGCTCGGTGCGGGTCCTCTGGGAGCTGGAAGCTTCGAGCACGTCCATGCGCTGGCGATGGACGCGGAGGGGAAAAGCCTGTTTCTCGGGGCGCATACGGGTCTCTTTCGAAGTGCGGACGGGGGCCGGTCCTGGCGAAAGGTCACGCTTTCGGCGAAGCACGACCATCTGGACGTGATGGCCGTCGCCCCAGACAGCAAAGACCCGTTGATCATCTACGTTGCCACCCACGAGGGCGGGGTCTTCAAGAGCAGTGACGGCGGGACCACCTGGAAGGAGATCAATACCGGCCTCGGGGGGCTCGACGTCCACGGGCTCGCCATCGACCCCAACACACCTCAGAAGCTCCACGCGGCGGTCCGCGAGAAGGGCGAGGGGATCTACCGGACTACCGACAGTGGCGGGAGGTGGACCCGAGTGGACGACGGCCCCGGTGGCGAAGTCAAAGTTCTGACCTCGGTCAACATCCCGACCGGGATGGGGGGGATCTACCTCTACGCCGGGACTGCCGAGGGCCTCCAGCGCAACCCGGACTGCTTCTGAGGATGGAAGACGGTGGGCGGTCTGCCCGCCAGTCGGACGGTAAATGGTTTCGCCGTAAGCCCGGCGGATCCCAGGGTGATGTACGTCGCCATGCGGGATGGGCTCTTTAAGAGCACGGATGCCGGTGAGACGTGGAAGGCTCTGGGAAAGGGGCTCAAGAACCTGGCGGCGGTGACGGTGAACTCACGAAAGCCTAACGAGGTCTATGCCTCTACGGTCGACGGGGTCATCTTCAGGAGCGCCGATGGAGGGACGACATGGGAGCGTTAGCAGTGAAGCCAGGATCACTCTCGCGCCGTGAGTTTCTGAGGGTGTCCGGGCAGGCCGGGCTGGGGGCGTTGGCCCTCACGGCCGGGGGCGGGGCCCTGCTCCCCGGTCAAGGCGGCGCGGCGCAGCGCGAGGCCGTCGGCGGAGTCCGGGAGATTCACCTGGAGGCGCGCGAGATGACCTGGGAGATTGCGCCAGGCAAGCGGATCAAGGCCATGGCGTATAACGGCCAGATCCCGGGTCCCGAGATCCGCCTCAAGGAAGGGGAGCGGGTGAGAATACTGCTGAAAAATGCGCTCTCCGAGCCGACGACCATCCACTGGCACGGGGTGGATGTCCCGAATCCGATGGACGGCGTCCCGGGAATCACGCAGAAGCCCGTTCAGCCCGGCGAGAGGTTTAGCTATGAGTTCGAGGCGACTCCCGCGGGCACGCGCTGGTACCACACCCACTTCCAGGAGCACAGGCAGCTCGACCTGGGCCTTTATGCTCCCTTGATCATCGAGCCGGCCCAGCCCGATCCGTTCCCATTCGACCGCGAGTACACCCTGGTCCTCGACGACTGGGCCACGGGGACGGGGCGGCCGCTCCCCAGCACGGGGGAGGGGACGGCGGGCGGGCGTGGAGGCATGGGTGGGATGATGGGCGGCATGATGCGAGGAAACATGGGCCGGATGATGGAGGGGATGATGGGCCGCGGGGGCATGGGCGGGATGGGTGGGATGATGGGGGACAGCCAGCAGCCCGCGTACGACACCATGACGATCAACGGCAAGGCTTACCCCGCCACCCAGCCCCTCAAGATCCGCAAGGGCGAGCGGGTCCGCCTGCGCCTGATCAACGCCAGTGCCGACCACACCCACGTCATCCGCCTGGCCGGCCATCGGTTCCAGGTGACCCACACCGACGGCAACCCCCTGATTCAGCCAGTGGAGGTGGATGCGGTGCCCATCGCTCCGAGCGAGCGGTACGACATCCTGTTCGTGGCTGACCGTCCGGGGGCCTGGTTCCTCCACTGTGCTGAGCCCGGCCACCCGGGAGCCGGTGAGCAAGTCCTCGTCGTTTACGAAGGGCACGAGGCGGACAAGGCGCAGGCGCCCGTGGAAGGCGTGGCCGGCCTAAGGCTCTGGCGCTACGACCTGGGCCGGGGCCGGGAGATCCTTCCACATCCCTCGGGGCAGGAGCGGACCTTTGACCTTACCCTGGGCGGAGGAATGATGGGGTCCGACATCTGGATGATCAACGGCAAGCAGTACCCCCAAACCGATCCGCTGCGCCTCCGAAAGGGAGACCTTGCCCGGGTCCGCTTCCGCAACCAGAGCATGGAAGCCCACCCAATGCATCTCCACGGCCAGTCCTTCAAAGTGCTGGCGGTGAACGGCCGGCGGCTTCCCGCGGCGATCGTGAAGGACACTGTGGACGTCGAGTCCCACATGGGCTCGGTCCTGATCGAGTTCACCGCCCACAACCCCGGGGACTGGTTCTTCCACTGCCACAAGCCGATGCACATGGAAGGCGGCATGATCACCCTGGCGAAGATCGAGTGAGGTCGATGCCGGCGCTCTCACGTCCTGTCGTGCGCGGGCTCGCCCTCCTGCTGGTCTCAGGAGCCGGGGGTCTTGCCGTGTGGATCTGGCTGGGGACCGAGACGCTGGGCGTGTACGGTGAGGTCCCCGACTTTGCGCTCACGGAAAGGAGTGGCCGGCGGGTCACCCGGGCAGATCTTCTGGGGAAGGTGTGGATCGCCAACTTCATCTACACCCAGTGCACGGAAACGTGCCCCCTCCAGAGCGCCAGGCTGGCGCGGCTTCAGACCGAGTTCAAAGGTGAGCCGGACCTTCGACTGGTCTCGATTACCGTGGACCCGGAACGGGATACCCCGGCGGTCCTCTCCCGCTATGCCGAGCGATACGCGGCGGAACCAGTCAGATGGCTGTTCCTAACCGGAGACAAGCGGGTGATCTACCACCTGGCCAAGGAGGGTTTCCATCTCGGCGTCGTCGATCCCGATGACCAAGCACGGGCAGGCGGGCTCCTCGTCGCGCTTGGGCCTGCCCCTGCTGAAGCCACCCACGGGTCCAAAGGGCTGGTCATTCACAGTGCGCGGTTCGTGCTCGTGGACCGCCAGGAGAGAATCCGCGCCTACCATCTCCCCGATGACCAAGCCTCCCTCGAGCGACTGCGCCAGAACGTGAAAATCGTGCTGAGGGAAAAGCCGAAGGAAAGGTAGATGAGACTCCCACCCTGGACGGCCGTGCTTGTGATCACCGCGCTGACGGTCGGCTCCGCCAGACCCGCGCCGGGGACGGAAGAGCTTTTTGCCGCCATGGGGATCCAGCGCCCGCCCAACCCGAGCCCGGCTCCCGATCTTGTGCTTCCATCCCTGGATGGAGGGACAATCCACCTCAAGGAGTTCCGGGGGAAGGTGGTGCTTCTCGGGTTCTTTACCACCACCTGACCCAAGTGCTTGCGGGAGGCTCCCGCCAAGGCGGCGTTGCACCGGCAGTTCAGAAGCCAGGGGCTTGAGGTGATAGGAGTGAATCTCGGTGAGGACCGAGAGACAGTCTGGAAGTTTGCGATGGAGATGGACATTCCATTCCCGCTCCTCCTGGACCGGGAGGGCCAGAGTCCCCACCTGTTCGGGCTGTGGGCTCACCCCAACACGGTCCTCATCGACAGAAAGGGGAAGGTCGTCGGGCTGGTGCGCGGCGAGCGGGACTGGCAAAGCGAGGCAGCCCGGCGCCTTGTCCGCCAGTTCCTCGACGGCACCCGGTAGGCTCGGAGGGGGCTCACATGGAGAACTGGATATGGATTCTGGCCCTGGTGGGCCTGGCGCTCCTCCTCTTCCGCCGAAGTGGGATGAAGGGGTGAGGGAGCGCCAGCAGCCTTGCGGCGCAAGGCGGTGGATGTGGGACCAAAACGGAGGACGGGTCGTCGGAGCGAGGCGTGGCGGGAATCGCTGCGACGCCGGGCTATTGCGCCGTCTGCGGTCGGGAGGCGGACGGGCAGTTCCGCCGGCTAGGCGAGGCATTCTGCTCCGAGGCCCATGCGGTGGAGTTCGCGCGGGAGGTCCGGGCCCTGGCTGAAGGGATCGGGATATGACGAAGAGGAGGAGCTAAGCATGCCCAAGGAAGCCGAGCGGTACGTCTGCGATAAGTGCAAACAAGAGATCCTGATCGTGAAGGCAGGCCACTGCATCCCGCAGTGCTGAGGCCAGGAGATGAGGGTCAAGGCTTGACCCTCCCGCGGAGGATGGCTCGGGAGCGCAAACGGGACGAGCAGGTAAGGAATCTTCTATGGGACGGAAGGCGAGGGAAAAGCTTCAACGTCGCATGAGGGGTGCGCCGGAGCCGCGTCCGGCGATGCGGTGGCGGAAGTGGATCGTCGGGGCTCTCATGGCCTTGCTGGTCGTCGGGGGCGGCATCGGGGCCTGGCAGTGGAACGGGGCGCGGACGACGCCGCCAGAGCCTGCTCCCCGGTTCAACCTACTGAGCTCCACCGGCCGGGTGATCTCCCTCGACGAATTCCTAGGGAAGCAGGAGGTCCTCCTCCTCTTCTACATGGGCGCCACCTGAGGCATGTGCCGTGGGCAGCTCGGGAAGCTGCGACCAAAGATCGGCGAGCTGACGGCCGAAGGTGCCGCGGTGCTGGGGGTCAGCATTGACACCCCGGAGGCGGCGGCCCGGCTGGCCCGGGACCTGGGGTTGACCTTCCCGATCCTCGCCGACGTCTCCATGGACGTCATCCGCGCGTACCAGATGAAAGGTGAGGGGATGGAGATGTCCGACATGGGCTACGTGATCATCGACAAGCAGGGGCGGATCCGGGTGCGTCAGATCGACCGTCGGTTCGGGGAGAACGTCGAGATGATCGTCCAGGCACTCCGCCAGGCGAAGAGCCAACGCTGAAGGGAAGAAGGAACCGGTGAAAAGAGTGACCGCCGTGTGGCGGGGAGCGCGCTGGGGTCTGGTCGGGCTGGTTATCGGCGGCGGCCTCTGGCTGTTTGCTCGAAGTGTGCGTGACGTCCCGGGCGTCCACAGGGTTCCCTTCGACTCCTGGTACGGGAACTGGCGCGCAGTCCTGATCGCAACGGGACTCTTCACGCTCTTCGTGCTCGGCTTCTCTCGGCCGCGGCATCGGGGAGAGTGGCTAAACGCGGGGCTCTACACGGCCTTCCTGATCTCGCTCTTCACCGAGATGTTCGGGATCCCGCTGACCATCTACCTCCTGGCTCCCCTGCTCGGCCTCCGGCCATGGGCGTTCGGGATGAACGAGAGCCACCTCTGGGCCTTTGCCCTGGACCGGCTCGGGCTGGTCCCGCTCCACGTCGGCGTCTATCTGGTGATGGTCCTCAGCATCGGCCTGATCGCGACGGCGGTGGGGTTGCTCGCCGCCGGGTGGGCCACCGTCTACCGCGGGCGGGGGTCCCTCGTGACGGGCGGGGTCTACCGCCACCTGCGGCATCCCCAGTACCTGGGGCTGATCCTGATCGTCCTGGGCTTCATCATCCAGTGGCCGACGCTGCCGACCATCCTGATGGGCCCGGTGCTCATCGTCATGTACCTGCGGCTGGCCAGGCGGGAGGACGAGGAGCTGGCGACGTTCTTCGGGGAGACGTTCCTGGACTACGCGGCCCGGACGCCGGCCTTTGTCCTCTGGGGACGAGGCCGACCTGCGGCCGTAGCAGGGCGGCGCGTCCCGGAATTTCCACGCGCTGGCGGATGTTATAGGTAAGGGGAAAAGGCTCGCACATGAGACAAGGTGCGGCTGTCGTTTTCGTAGCATGCGTCAGCGTCATGCTGATGATTCCGGGGTGGCGGGCCGTTGCCGACGGAAAGCCAGATGCCCTGTCCGCCGCGCCCATTGCGGTCGAAGCGATTCTGGCCGCCACGGACGCCTATGAGGGCGAGACGGTGATGATTCAGGGGACAGTCGCGGGGGTGGAGCGTGCTGTCTTTCCAAACAGGAGACCCTATTACACGCTCTCGGTCGAGGATGCGCGTGCCACCCTGACCGTGTTCTCTTGGTCGCCTCCTTCAGTGAAAGAAGGAGACCGCGTTGAGGCGGTCGGCGTCTTCCATATCTGGCGCTATAACATCCATCACATGATCGAGAGTGTTCGGATCACCAGGCTGGAGAAGGAACGGAAAGACCGGAGGGAAACATGGTGAGTGAGTGGAGGAAGCCGCCCATCTGGGCAGTGGGAGCCGGACTCTTTTTGATGGCGCTCGGCGCGAGCGCGGGCGCGTCGCTGGTGTTTCAGGATCGGTTCTACGATTTCGCTCGGCAGCGCGTGGTGGAGCGCCCTCAAGTCCACGGCCTCACGGGGATCACGGCCGTTGACGAGCCCAGGATCACTGAGGTCGTCGAGCAGTCCAACCGGTCCTTCCGGATGCTCCACGTCCACGGCCTCGGCGTGGGCCTGCTCATCCTGGTCGCCTCCACGGCCGCCGCCCAGCTGACGGCCCCCGATCAGCTCCGGACATGGCTCACTGTCTTGGTGACGCTTGGCGCCCTCTACCCGCCCGGGTGGCTTCTCTTCGGGGCACTGATTCCGTTCTACGGGTTTGCCCTCCTCAGGGCTCCGATCGAGTATGGCATCTTCCTCCCCTTCGGCGGCGCGGCGATCGTAGGACTGTGGGGGACCGCGGCCTCGTACCTCGTGAGAACGTTTTCCCCTGGAGCTGCCTCTAGTGCCGCCTAGAACCGCCCTTGCTCGCGGAGCGCTCGCGTTCTTCGTGCTGGCCTGGGCAGACCCGGGCGAAGCTCACCTCTTTCATTTCGCGAATGTCCAGAGCCGGGAGACACAGGTCGCCCGGGATTTTCGGCTCATCAAGGAGCTGACCCAGTGGGGCACCAAGGACTTCGCCCTTGCCGCCGAGGTGTACCGGGGGGAACTCAGGCCGAGGGAGCGGAAGCCTTCCGAGCCCGGTTATCTCCTCAAAGCCGACTATCAGCTCAGGCCTCCGACCCCGGCGCTCAAAGTGCTGGTACAAGCGATGGACCGCCGGCTCGGAACCTCGGTGGACGTCGAGATCGAGGCGGCGCTGAGTCGCCGGGACGAGGCCGGGCTGGAGACGGCGTTCAGGAAGTTCTTCTACGTTCAAATCGAGGAGCTGCTCGGGGCGCTCGAGCAACATCTGGCCGAGCCACAGACGGCCGTCACGCTCTTCGGCGCCCTGGCCGATTACCTGTTCACCTCCTACGAGGTCTTCCTGGCGCTCAATCACCCGGGCGTGTACAGACAGGTCAAGGACGCGCTGGAACATCTCCGGGAGGCCCTCCCCCGGGTGGAACCCCCGAAGGCGGGGGCCGCGGCCGACTTCGAGCGCTCCCGACGCCGTCTGGAGCGGTTGCTGGGGTCGGTAACCCCGATGGGATGAGGTGGGCACGGAGGAAAAGCGGTCATGTGTGACGGGACTCTCGGGGGATGGATGGCGGGGATGATGATCGTGAGCTGGCTCCTGGGGCTGGGCCTAGTGGTGCTCCTGCTTGTTGGTGTGGCCGCCGCGATCCGTTGGCTCTGGCGAAGTCCCGGCGCAGCCGCCGAGGACAGGGCGCTAGCGATCTTGCGGGAACGATATGCCCGGGGGGAGATCAACCGGGAAGAGTTCGAATCGAGACTGCGGGACCTCAAGCCCCGATGACCCACGAAAGGAGAGAACTATGAGCAAACTGAGCCGTCGGGACGTGCTGTTAAGCATCCTGGCAAGCCTCGCACTGGCAGAGGTGACCTCGGTCCGCGAGTCGCTGGCAGGCCCGGTGACGACCGACCAGTATGGCGACAAGGTCCAAACCGTGCTCGGTGGTCAGCTGCCCGAGTTCGCCCGGGGGGAGCCCGACGCCAGCCGCCTCTATCACTTCGCGACCGAGCACGCCGCCGACCTCGAGTACATTCCGTGCTTCTGCGGGTGCAAGAACATCGGTCATCGGAGCAACCGGGATTGCTACATCAAGAGCTTCAATCGCGACGGGACGGTCACGTACACGAGCCACGGCTCCACCTGAACTCTTTGCCTGAACATCACGCGTGACGTGATGGCGATGAAGCAGCAGGGGAAGGCGCTTCGAGAGATCCG
>JACQCL010000076.1 GCA_016201645.1 Candidatus Rokuibacteriota bacterium | reverse complement strand
GAAGGCCGACGCGGCCGTCGCCCAGGAGGAGCTGACCGACCGCTACCCCCGGTCGGTCCTCTCAGGGCTCACCGTGGAAGAGATCCGCGACGTTCCCGCGAAAGTCGAGGCGCTCGGAGCCCAGCTCGACGCCTTGAAGGCCCCGCGGGGCGACCTCTCGCCGCGCAATCAGCCATTCATGCTCGCCACGCTGGGGGAGCGCCCATTTTCAAGCAAAGAGTGGCTCTTCGAGATCAAGTATGACGGCGTGCGCGTGCTGGCCGATCGGAATGGCGAGACCGTGGAGCTCTATGGTAGGAGCGGCCAAGTCATTACGGCGCGGTATCCAGAGTTGGTGGGCGCCCTCCGACGGCTCCCGGTGGACCGCCTCCTCGTCGATGGGGAGATTGTGGCCCTGGACGAAGGAGGGAAACCCAGCTTCCAGAGGCTTCAGGCCCGGATGGGGCTCACGAACTCCTTGGATATCGAGCGCGCGGCCGGCACGGTGCCGGTGATCGCTATCTTCTTCGACTGCCTGGCCCTGGAGGGTCATGATCTGCGCCGCCTCCTGCTGCTCGAGCGGAAGGAATTGCTCAAGTCGTTTCTGCCGCCGTTGGGCCCCGTCAGTTACGGCGATCATGTCCTGGAGCACGGCGCGGCATTCTTCGACGCCGCCTCCGAGCAACGGCTCGAGGGGATCGTGGCGAAGAAGGTCACGAGTCCCTACGTGGGCGGTCGATCGCGGGAGTGGGTCAAGCTCAAGTGCCAGCGCCGCCAGGAGTTCGTGATCGGGGGCTACACCGCTCCCCAAGGCTCGCGCGGCTACTTCGGCGCCCTTCATCTGGGGCTTTACGAGGGTGGGCACCTCCTATACGTCTCCAAAGTCGGTACGGGTTTCGATCAGGCGGGGCTGAAGATTTTATGGGAGGCGCTTCAGCCCCTCAGCCGGGCGACCTCGCCGTTCGAGGTCGGCAGTCCTACGGGCCGTGGGCACCACTGGGTCGAGCCGAAGCTCGTCTGCGAGGTGCGCTTCACCGAATGGACTGATGACGGCGGGATTCGCCACCCGACCTTCCTCGGGCTGAGGGACGACAAGAAGCCCGAGGACTGCCGCCGCGAGCCGCCGGTGACCATTCCGACAGAGGCGCCTTTCCCCATACGACAAGCCGAGCTACCCAAAACCAGGATCACGAACCCGAAGAAAATCTTCTGGCCAGCCGAGGGCTACACCAAGGGCGATCTGATCGCCTACTATGAGGCGGTGGCACCGCTTCTCCTCCCGTACCTCAAAGATCGACCGCTGGTCCTGACGCGCTACCCCGACGGGATCACGGGGAAATCCTTCTTCCAGAAGGACGCTCCGGACTTCGTCCCGGCTTGGGTCCGCACCGAGCGCATTTATTCAAAGGACGCCGAGCGCGAAATTGACTACTTCATCGTGAACGACGTCGAAACGCTCCGCTACGTCGTCAACCTGGGGACAATCCCGCTCCATCTCTGGAGCTCGCGGCTCGGCTCCCTCGACAGGCCTGACTGGCTGATTCTGGATCTTGACCCGAAGGGGGCGCCGTTCACCGATGTCGTGAAGGTGGCCCGAGCTCTCCACGGGATCCTTGACGGGCTCGACCTGCCCAACTTCGTCAAGACCTCGGGCGCCACCGGCCTCCATCTCCTGGTCCCGCTCGGCGCCCGCTATGCCCATGAGGAGGCGCGCACCTTCACGCGGCTCTTGGCGCTTCTGGGCGTGCAGGCCGCGCCCGAGATTTCGACGATCGCTAGACCCGTCCGGGCGCGAGGGGGAAAGGTCTATATCGATTTTGTCCAGAACGGCCACGGGCGGACCATCGTGGCACCGTTTTCCCTCCGGCCTCTCCCTGCAGCCCCGGTGTCGTGTCCGCTCCGCTGGGAGGAGGTGACGAGCCGCCTGGATCCCGCCCGATTCACGATCAAGAGCCTCCCCAAGCGCTTTGAGAAGATGGCCGATCCGCTGGCCTCCGTCCTCACCGGTTCCATCGACATGGCCTCTGCCATTGCCCGCATCGAGAGGCGCCTCGGCCAGAGAGCTTCGAGTCCTTGACGGGTCTCACGGGCCTGTATCATCGAGACTTGAGGGTCGAGAAGAAATCTTTAAGTTCCCGAGATCTGCTAGCATAGGCTGGTTTTCCAGCGAGGCTCCCATGAGGCTCAGGACCGCGTGGTTCACCATTGCCCTTGCCTTGGCACTGCTCATGTCGCTGCACCCCGCGCACGCGCAACAGCGCGGAAGGGTGCCGCACGTCGGTGTGCTGGCAGCGATCTCCTCTGGCACCGCGTTCCCGTACATCGAGGCCGGGCGCCAGGGGTTACGCGAGCACGGTTACACGGAAGGACAGAACATCGCCATCGAGTACCGGTGGGCGGAGGGCGGGCTCGACCGGCTCCCCGACCTAGCCGTCGAGTTGGTGCGTCTGAAGGTTGACATCATCGTGGCGGCGGGGGACCCGGCCATTCACGCTGCCAAGCAAGCGACCAGCACGATCCCGATCGTCATGGTGGCCGTCGGTGAACCCGTGCGCTCTGGTTTTGTCTCCAGCCTGGCGCGGCCGGGCGGAAACATGACCGGGTTGAGCTTCCTCTCGGTAGAGTTAGCAGGGAAACGATTCGAGCTGCTGAAGGAAGCCATTCCGAAGGCATCGCGCTTCGCTGTCCTCTGGAATCCGGACAATCCGGTCGGAGCGCCTGGGTTCAGAGCGACCCAGACCGCGGCGCGGGCCCTTGGGGCTACGCTTCAGTCATTTGAGGTACGAAACGCCCAGGAGATCGAGCACGCCATCTCAGCGCTGACCCTCGAGCGGGCTGACGCGCTCATTGTCTTGACGGATCCGCTTACGTGGATCCACCAGCGCCGGATCACCGAACTCGCGGCAAAGGGCCGACTTCCCTCGATTTTCGAGTTGAGGGAGTATGTTGACAGCGGGGGCCTCATGTCCTACGGGCCGAGCCTCGTTCTCATGGTCCGTCGCGCGGCTGCCTTTGTCGACAAGATCTTGAAAGGCGCGCGACCGAGTGACCTGCCTGTGGAGCAACCCACCACGATCGAATTTGTCATTAACCTGAGGACCGCTAGGGCGGTCGGCGTCACGATTCCTCGATCCCTGTTCCTCCGGGCTGACCAGGTCATCGGGGGCCCAACTCGCCGCGGACCAGGGTACTGAGCCGGAAAACGGCGCTTGGCCCTCCCGACGAGCGCAAGGCCGTAGATGGTTGGGTGCAGCGGGCAATACGTCAGGGGAGACTCCCCTTAGGAGGATCGGCCATGAAACGTTTCACCGCAGTCGTCTTCCTGCTTCTGCTTGTCCAGATGGCCCAAGGGGCGTGGGCCGGACCGCATGAGGAGGTTGCACAGGCGGCTCGCGAACGGGCCGCGGCGTTCCGCGAGGGAAACGCGGAGGCCGTGAGCGCCTTCTACGCCGAGGATGCGCACTATTTCTTCTCCGGCACTCCATTTCGCGTCGAAGGCCGAGAGGCGATACGCGCGTACTTCGTGCGGTGGTTCGAAGACTTCCCAACGCGCAGGGTGGTGGCGCGCCATAGCGTCACCCGGGTCTACGGGACGACGGCCGTCATCACCGGATACCGCGAGCTCACACTGGTGGATCGGACAGGCCAAGCCAAGACTAACTTCGGGTGGTTTAGCCATACCTGGGTGAAGCTCGGCGAGAAGTGGTTGGTCGTGCAACACGACGCGTCTCTACTTCCCGTCCCACAATAGCTGAAGCGAAAGACTGCCGGGGTGCTGCGGTCGCCCGCGAGCCCGAAGGGGCGGGGGCGGGGGACAGGTTAGCCAGTCAGCAACTGCTGGAGTTGCCGGGCGAGGGCGGGGCCGATGCCCGACTCCTCGTGCTTGAAGTAGATGAAGGTATCGCGCGAGCCAGGCCCGAGCTTTTGAATGATCTGGCTCCATTCCTGGAGGTCCTCCGCCGAGTACCCTTTATCGCGCAGCCTGAAGTAGCCGAAGTCCGCCGTCGCGACAAGCGGCGTGGTCCCTTTCTCGGTGTCGGCGATGCAGAGGGCGGCGTTTCGGGTCTTGAGCAGCGCGTACACGTCCTCAGCGAACCAGGAGTCGTGGCGGAACTCGAAGGCGCAGCGGAGACCCGGTGTGAAGAGAACGAGCAGGTCCCCCAACCGACCCAGGTCCTTCTTGAAGAACGGCGGGAGCTGGAAGAGAAACGGGCCGAGCTTGGGACCGAGTGCCCGCGCGGTGTCCAGGAAGTAGCGGAGCGGCTCATCCACGTCCTTGAGGCGGGCGTCGTGGGTGATCCGTTTCGGAGCCTTGAGAGCGAAGGTGAAACCGGCGGGTGTCTCGGCATCCCAGCCAGCGACGGTTTTGGCGTTCGGCATCCGGTAGAACGTGTAATTAATCTCCACCGTGGAGAAGCTCTCTGCGTAAAAGGGCAGCATTTTCGAGGCGGGAAACTTTTCCGGGTAGAAGCTGCCGCGCCACTCGGGATAGTTGTAGCCGGATGTCCCGATCCAGACGGTCACGCGCTGACTTTCCTCAGCGGGGGATCACGATCCG
>JACQCL010000067.1 GCA_016201645.1 Candidatus Rokuibacteriota bacterium | reverse complement strand
GGCTCAGAAGAACGGTGATCCGCCCTCCCTTGGCCATGCCACTGACGATTCCCGCCACGGACAGAGAAGAGCCGCCACCGGGCGCATCGAAGTGGAGCCAGACGTTGGTTCCCTCGCGCGGGGCGGCTTCCCGCGTCTCGAGAGCCACCGTGGCCGAGAAGCGATCCAGCGCGACGACCACCCCCTGCAATCGCGGTGGGCTGTCCGCGCTCGTGGCAATCCTGACGATCCGCGTAGGCATCGCTCGAGGGCCTATCATCAAACCCTACGCGGTGGACCACGGGAGCGTCAAGGGCGAGCGGAGCGCCGCGGCCAACGCCGAGAGTCCGATCCGCGTGCACCTGGGGTATACTCCCCTGTCATGGGAAACCTGAGGGACCGGTACTGCATCGTGGGAGTCGGCGAGACGGAATACAGCCGGAACTCGGCCCGCACCACGCGCGCCATGGCGGTGGAGGCGATCCGGAAGGCCATGGACGATGCGGGGCTCGGGCCCAAGGACGTGGACGGGATGATGTCCTATCAGGGCAACGACTCCACCCCGTCCCTGATCGTCGGCCCCGACCTGGGGATCAGGCTCAACTTCTGGATGGACGTGGTCGGCGGCGGCTCGAGCACCGAGGCGCTCATCGGGCTCGCCATGGGCGCCATCGAGGTCGGCATGTGCCGCACCGTAGCGATCTTCCGCTCCATGAACGGGTATACCGAAGTCCGGATCGGAGGGACAGGGGCCCGCGCCGCGGCGCCCGTGCGCGGGCAAGAGCTGGCCTGGCGTCCCTACGGGATGACGAGCGCCGGCCAGAACTTCGCCCCGACGTTCATGCGCCACATGTACGACTATGGGACGACTTCCGAGCAGGTGGCCCACGTAAAGGTCGCGCATTCCAAGCACGCCTCGCAGAATCCCAAGGCCTTCTATAAGGAGCGGGTGACCGTCGAAGACGTCCTCAACTCGCGCTGGGTCGTCAAGCCGCTCCACCTCCTGGACTGCTGCGTGGAGACCGATAACGCCACCTGCCTGATCGTGACCTCGGCGGAGCGGGCCCGGGACCTCCGGCAGCGGCCGATGTCCATCATGGGGGTGGCGGGACGCGTGTCGAAGCCGCGGACCGATTTCCACTTCGCCCACGGCCCGCTGAGCCGCGTGGCGGGCTACTACGCCAAGGACATCGTCTTCCCCATGGCCGGGATCGGGCCGGAGGACGTGGACCTCACCGGCTCGTACGACGCCTTCACCTTCACCACCATGCTCCAGCTGGAGGAATACGGCTTCTGCAAGAAGGGCGAGGGCGGCGCCTACGTTTCCAGCGGGGTCATCGAGCTCGGCGGCAAACGCCCCAACAACACTTCGGGGGGCCACCTCTGCGAGGCGTACACGCACGGCATGAACCTGGTGATCGAGAACGTCCGCCAGCTCCGTGGACAGGCCGACGACTACTGCCTGGGGTGGGCCGAGGGCAAGCACTCCTACGACTACGCGCCGGGGAAGTGCCGGCAGGTCAAGGACCCCGAGATCGCCATGAACCTGGGATGGTCCACCCCCGCCACCGGCTCCGCTTTGATCTTGCGGCGGTAGCGAGCGCAAGGGCAGACGGCGGGGTTAGGTTGAGCCGAAGGTGAAAATGAAGGGCACACTGGCGGCCGTCACAGTCGCAGTCCTCGCTCTCAGCCTCTTCACCCTGCCGCTCGCCGCCGAGGCGCAGCCGGCGGGGAAAGTGCATCGGCTCGGCGGCCTAGCTCCCGGGTTCCCGCCGACTTCCGCTACGCCCAACCGCTTTCTGGATGCCTTTCGGCAGCGACTCCGCGAGCTCGGCTACAGGGAGGGCGAGAACCTCGTCATCGAGTATCGATTCGCGGAGGGGAAAACCGAGCGTTTCCCCGCGCTTGCGGCGGAGTTGGTCCGGCTCAACCCAGACGTCATGGTAACCCTGGGCTCCGCGGCCGCGTTGGCAGCCAAGAAGGCGACCGGCACCATCCCCGTCGTGATGGGAAGCAGCCTGGATCCCGTCCGCGAGGGCATCGTGGCGAGCCTGGCGCGGCCCGGCGGGAACGTGACTGGCATGACGATCATCAGCGAGCCGGACCTGATCGCAAAGCGGTTGCAGCTCCTCAAGG